>JAUSJX010000089.1 GCA_030647435.1 Candidatus Rokuibacteriota bacterium | reverse complement strand
ATACACGCGAGGCGCTCCAGACACTTCTGGTTGATCGCTTCGACTGCACGCCCGTGCTCGTCGCCGGGACGCGGGGCTACGCGTTCACCGGCGACGGCACGTTCCGAGGGCTGCTGGCGGCCAGCACGTGGCCCACTACCTGATGGTGGCCCCAACGGGATTTGCCACCTGGTGGGCCAGTACCTGCGGTTCCCCTTGAAGGGCACTGCCTTCCGGACTTAGGGCACCTCCTGGCCGCCTGTTCACGGCGAGGTATCGAAACCACGTTATAAGACTGGGCTCACATCCGCGTTTCAGTCACGACCACGTTTTCGCCAATTCCTTTAGGGTGTTCCTTTGACGCCCTCCATGACACCCGCTGGGACCCGACCGGGGCCTCGGGACCCCGCTTCCCGCCCGCCCCTTGCCCACCGCTCCACAGTGGAGCAGTATGGCACCGGGCCGGAGTTCTCGCGGCGCTCCACGCTCGCCCCCTCTCCCCCTGTGCCTCGTCGCGGCGGGCTGGGGTGCCAGCCCTAGGCTCTCTGGGGAGACCGGGTCTCGGCCGCCAGGGGCGAGCGCCGCTACTGAGTGGAGGGCGAGCCGTGCCGAAGAAGGGCCGGGCCAACCCAGATCGGGCCGTTGATCTTCTTGAGAAGCTCCTCATTTTCCAGCTCCATGCCTTGGGTGCGACTCAGCACCGCATCGCGAAGGCAATCGGACGAAAGAAGGCGTGGGTCAATGAGCTCGTAAAGGGCTTGCCGAAAGGAGGCCGGTCAGATGGCGCCCAAGCGCAAGGCAAGAAGGCGAAACAACGACCCAGTCGCGGATGAGCTCGATTCGATCAAGCGTCTCTTGGTTCTCCAGTTGATCACCTCTGGCGTCCAGGCCATGGACATTGCCTCAGCGCTCGGCGTCGACAAAAGCGTCGTGAGTCGTCTCGTGCCGGCCCGGAAGGTGAAGAAACGCACGACCACCCGCTAGACCCGTGCCACTCAGCGTCTCCGATCCGCGTTCCAATCCGGCAGACCAAATCGCTCATGCGGTCGACGTCCTCGGCCGCGGGAAGCAGCGGATCGCCGTGTTCAGACCTATCTACTTCGGCAAGAAGCGCGTCAAGCCCGTCAACGAGATAGCTATCGCAACGGGTCTGAGCCGGATCCGCGTTCTCCAGGAAGGGAAACGCTTGGCGGACAACCAGATCGTCAAGCAGATCCGCGCGGCAGGAATGACCGCCTACGAAAAGGATCCGTTCTACTCAGCCCAGAAGAGAAAGATCCTTCGTCTTGTTCAGGATCCAGTGGCGTTTGCTAGTTTCCCCACGAAGACTCGCCCGCAGGCAACTCTTCCCAAGGTGGTCACCATCCGAATCCCCCGTCCACGCGTCCAGGCCCGCTACATTACAGTCGATGACATCGAGTCCTTCCGCCGCGTGGGCTCAGTTCGTGTCGAACCAGGCGACTACACTCCTATTCCCGAGGCGCGTTTCAAGGCGGGCGTCGCGAAGATACTCGGAGAAGGTGGGCGCTTCCAAGACTGGGGCGGTGAGCGCAACGACCTTTACACCAACAGAGTCCGCATTTCGGGCCGCCGCTATCCATCAGCCTTTGCTTTCAAGGGTCCTGGTACAAGAGGGATCCTGACTCCGGGGCGCATGGGCAAGAATGGTGATCAGATCCAGCGTCTGTTCAAGACGACAGCCAGCGTGTTCATGGTTCAGTATTGGGGTCAGACGGCAGACTCCGTCGCCGAGCAAATGGAGGAGTTCGCTAAGGCGAAGTCCGCGGTTGAGGGAAACGTCATTTATTTCGGAGTCATCGATGGCGATGACTCGAACCGCCTTCTAAAGGCCTACCCACATGCGTTTAAGAGATGACCATCTCACAAACGCCTGACCCCCTCGCTTCAGCTGATCGGCTTCGCCATCCGCTGAGCGCGCGCGTGAGGCGGGCGCGGGCAAACTCTTCAAGCTGGGCCGGCTGCCCATCAACCCCTCCCTGCAGGCTTACTACAATGCCGTCCGGCCGAAGGACTCGTCGCAGTGGCAATTGGGCTTCCAGATCCAGTCTCTCTTCCCAAAGTAGCCAACTAGGAGATTCGCCTACCTCCGCACTCTTCTGCGTAGGGTGCCGTCGGCCGGACGGCTTCTCTCGCTGGCGCTGTCGCCTGCCGGAACCCGTCGACCAACGCATTAGGGCCTGAAACGCGACTTCAAGTCCCCCATACTGGGGAGCCAAATCCATCGGCTCTTGCTGGTTCAAATCACGGGCCCGCAACCACTTGCAGGCAAATAGGTCCCTGGCGTTCCGGTTCGATTTCGTGGTCTAAACCAGCTAACAGAGTGGTGCGATCAGCCCCTTGGACGCCCGCCGATCGACCCCTTGGGAGGAGGGACGCCTATGCCGAGAGCCGTCGTTCTCGAGCCGTATCAGGCCATGTGGCCCGCCGACGACCCCAACGCGGACTTCCGAAGCAAAGTGGCCGAGTACTCTCGCCTCGACCCGCTGCCGACGCTTGAGAACCTGAGTCGCAGCACGGGGATTCCAGTTGGATCGCTGGCGCGCTTTGTCCTGGTCCGCTACTGCACATCGGGCAGCGACGCGCTCCTCGAGATGGGACCGCGTGTGGTCCGCCAGATGGACGAGATCATCCAGCAGGCGGAGGCCACGAATACGGACGCGGCCCGGCTCGACGCATACCGGGCCCTGAAGGCCATCATGGCATGGCTGATCGTGCCCCTGGACGACCCCAACTGGCGTACCGGCACGCGACCGCATCGCGCCAACAGCGAATGATATTCGTCGTCACGTAACACATCCGCAGCAGTACTGACTCTGAACTCGTTGGCTTGAACGCCGTTGGCGGTCTTGCGATGGATGACCCAGTCGGATGTCATCGTCTATTCCCCAGTTGCGGTCGGCGGCCCTGGCGTCGATGATCCCTTCGCCAGGGAGAGGAGGCGCGACCAGGCGTCGCCGCGGAAGCTCCGCCGCAGATGCTGCGCCCAGCGGTCGATGCGGAGGTCGATGGGATCGGCAGATCGGACCGGCTGAAGGGGACGCCCGCGATCCTGTCGGACCACGTTGAGGAACGCCGCGCGCCATTGGTCGTCGGCCAGGAGCCCGTGCAGATAGCATCCGACCGCCCGGCCCTGGCGCCAGCCCATCTCGGCGCCGACGCCCTGCAAGAGCGGCTCGCCCCCGCCCGTGCCGCTGCTGCGCCCGTGGTGGATTTCATAGCCCACCAAGGAACGGCCGGGCACAGGCCAGGCGCTGACGCAGCGGCTCTGCTGGGTCCGTTTCTCAGGCTCGAACACCGTTCCGATCGGCAGCAACCCCAGCCCCTGCCAGGACCTGGGCCCTCCTTCTGTTCCGCCTCGATCGTCCAGGTGCTCGCCGAGCATCTGATAGCCGCCGCACAGACCCAAGACCCAGCTCCCGTGGCTGTGCGCCTCGCGGACGGCTTGGGTCATGCCGGATGCGGCGTGGTGGACCAGATCCGCCACCGTCGCCTTCGAGGCGGGTAGAATCAGCAGATCCTGTTCGCGCACGAGGCGAGGATCGGTGATCCAGGTGACGTGCACGTCCAGTTCCGCGAGCAGCGGCGCGAGGTCTTCCGTATTGGATACTGACGGGCTCAACAGGGCGCCAACACGGAGCATGTCGGCCGGCGCCCGGGTGTTCACCGGGATGGGCAACGGTCGATCTTCCTCGTCGAGGCCGTGATCCAGATAGGGCACGACCGCGAGGACCGGGAGTCCTGTCATGGTTTCCAGGATGGAGACGCCGTCCTCGAACAGCGCCGCGTCCCCGCGGAATCGATTCACGATGATCCCGAGCACGCGGCTGCGATCGTCAACGGGAAGCAGGTCCAGCGTCCCCTTGACCTGGGCGAAGACGCCACCTCGATCGATGTCGGCCACCAGGATGAGGCCGGCGTTGACGAGGCGGGCCGCCCGGAGGTTCACGAAGTCCCGGGGCCACAGGTTGATCTCGACGGGCGATCCGGCGCCCTCCAGGACAATCACGTCGTGGTGAGCCGCGAGACGCTGGAGCGCTGCCTCCGCAATTGCGGCGAGTGCGCTCGTGTCGTTGAAATACTGCGCGGCCTCGACATGTCCCATGACCTTGCCGAGCACGATGACCTGCGCTCCAGTGTGCGTGACCGGCTTGAGCAGGATGGGGCCCATGTCGACGTGAGGCTCCTGTCGAGCGGCGTGCGCCTGCAGGATCTGGGCGCGAGGCATCTCGAGTCCGTCGCGGGTGACGCCGGCCTGATTCGCCATGTTCTGGGCTTTGAAGGGCACGACGTCCACGCCGGCATCCGCCAGCAGCCGGCACAACCCGGCCGTCACGAGGCTCTTGCCCACATCCGACGCCGTGCCGAGCACGGCAAAGGCGGCTTTCACGGTGACAGCCCCACGTGGGCGAGAGGACCCTTTGGGCGCACTTGCGTCAGCCGAGAGGCCGAAACCCGAACAGCCCTCCACCCCTGCGGAGACCCCCAGCGGGCCTGCACAGCTCGGAGTGAGGCCACCCGGGCCTCACTGCGTGAACGCTTCCGGATGAATGAGCCGGGCGAGGAGCTCAAGACCGTCCACCACCCGTGGCCCGTAGCGGTGCATCAGATTGCCGTCCACTGAGAAGAGGCGCCCGGCCTTGACGGCAGGGAGAGCGCTGAAGCGCTCCCACTTCTCCCGCGACAGGGTGTCGAGCCCCGCGCCGTGGTCGGCCAGAATGATGATGTGAGGGGCTCGCGCGACGGCCGCCTCCACGCTGTAGCGCGGGTAGCCTGCATCACTGTCGGCGGTCACCGAGTCACCCCCTGCCAGCGCGATGAGCTCGGACACCAGGGCGCCACGTCCCGGCACGATCACGGGTTCGGGCCAGAGCACATAGAGCACGCGTGGGCGCCCGAGCGGCGCCACGCGCCCCACCACCATCCGAATGCGCGTGTCGAGCGCGGTGACCAACCGCGCCGCCGGCACCGGGTGCTCCGTGAGCGCTCCAAGGCGCGCGATCAGATCCAGCACGTCCCCCAGGGTGGTCGGATGGACCAGGTAGACGGGGATCCGGAGCCGCCCCAGCTGGACGACGGTCTCCTCGCGGTTGCCGGCCGTGGTCGCGATCACGAGGTCGGGCTTGAGCGTGATGATCGTCTCGAGGTTCGGCGCCAGCATGCCGCCGACACGCGGCTTGCGTCGAGCCTCGGGCGGGTAATCGCAGAAGTCCGTGACGCCCGCGAGCCGGTCCTGGGCGGCAATCGCGAAGAGCACCTCCGTGACGCTCGGAACCAGGGAGACGATCCGCCGGGGTGGCGCCGGCAGACTCACCTCCCGGCCGGTCTGGTCCGTCAGCGTGAGCGCCGGAGCGGGGGACGGCAACAGGACAAGCAGCAGCAGGAGCGCTCGGACGATGGCGGGGCTCATGGCCGACACGCCGCGACGAAGTTCGCGGCCAGAGCGGGATTGGACCCGAAGTGGAGATGGACGTAGCTCAGTAGCGCCCCGTCGATCACGAACCCCTCGGCCCGCGGGGTGCCCCCGCGCCCATCGGTGACGGCGTACAGGCGCGCGACCGCCGCCGGGATGTCCCCGAGCCTGGAGCAATGAAACTCGTGGCCGCGCGCCCTCGTGCCTGCGGGCCCCAGCGGCCCGGCCGAGGTGAGCGTCACCTCGCGATAGCCGATCACGAGCCGGCTGCGCTCCATGACGACTGGCGCGGGGAGCACGCCAGCCATCGGCCACACGTGACCGTCCAGGTCGGTGAGTGACTCGGCAAGGTACATCAGCCCGCCGCACTCCGCATACACCGGCCGGCCCGAGCGCGCGAATGTCCTCACGGCCTCCCGCATCGGCGCATTGGCGGCCAGCTCACGCCCGTAGAGCTCCGGGTAGCCGCCGCCGATGTACAACCCATCCGCCTCAGGGAGCACCTGGTCCGCCATCGGGCTCCAAAAGACGAGGCGCGCGCCCGCGTGCTCGAGCGCCTGCAGGTTGTCCGGGTAGTAAAACTGGAAGGCTGGATCGCGCGCGACCGCGATGGTTGCGGACGACGCGGTCGACCGGACGCTCGGCGCCCGCCGCGCGACCTCGCTCCGCGCCAGCCCGACGAGCGTGTCGATGTCCACGTGCGCCTCGATGAGCCCGGCCAGCCGTTGCCGAAGTTCCGACGAGTAGCCGCCCTCGACCGCGGTCACCAGCCCCAGGTGCCGCTCGGGGAGCGCGACACCCGGGTCGCTCGGGAGCGCGCCCAGTGGCCGAGCCTTGCAGGCACTCGTCACCGCCTGGGCGAGCCACTGGCGGTGGACCGCACCGCCCGCGCGGTTGAAGATGACACCGGCAAACACGAGGTCCGGGTCGAACCGCTCGAAACCCAGCACAAGGGCTGCGGCACTGCGGACGAGTGCTCCAGCGTCCAGCACCAAGACCACCGGCGCACCGAGCCACTTGGCAATTTGCGCCGTGGAGCCATCCTCCGTGAGCCCGTCGGTCCCGTCGAAGCAGCCCATGACCCCCTCGACCAGGGCCAGGTCGGCCTGGGCGGCGCGCTCGCCGACGGTGGCCATGACCTGATCGCGTCCGCACATCCAGCCATCCAGGTTATAGGAGGGTCTGCCTGTGGCCAGCGCGTGGTAGGCCGGATCGATGAAGTCGGGCCCCACCTTGAAGGCTTGCACGGCGAGCCCACGACGACGGAGCGCCTCCAACAGGCCCAGCGTCACCGTGGTTTTCCCCACGCCGCTCGAGACCCCGGCGATGACGAGGACGGGCACCATCTCTGACGCGCGCATTGTCCGCTCGGACACCCCTGCTGACGTGAAAGTAATCATCTCATTCTATGGTCAATAGCCCTTTCGAACCTGCCCCTATAGCTCGACCACCATCCCATCGTGAGCACATTCCTCTGGGACAGCGTTCGCGTGCAAGAGCATTCCGTCGCTCATGTGCGTGAGAATCACACGCTTTGCCCCGAAGTCTCTCAGGTGCTCGACGATTGCCGGGTAGTTCAGGTGCCACTTGATCGGCTTCGCGTAGTAGTAGCATTCGGCGATGACAAGGTCGGCTCCCTGGCCCATCTGCGCCATCGCGTCCGTCCATTCGCCGTCGCCCGTGTACGCAATGATCTTGTCGCCGACTTCCACACGAAGACACGTGGGGTTGGTCTGCCCTGTATGCTTGGCCGCGTACGGTGTGATCCGAAGATTGCCTACGACGCTCCGCTCTCCCACCCGCATCTCGACGTAGTCGAGCGGGAACTTCGGCACCATGACCTCTGAGCCGGGGAAGAGCGCTTCTGCGATCGCGTCCATTCTGGCGCGCAGGTCGCGCGGGCCGGCGATGGTGAGCGGCCGACTCCGCCGGGCTCCGAGCATGGCGTCCACCAGCATAAAGGGCACCCCGCCGCAGTGATCACCGTGCAAGTGCGTGAGCAGGATGGCGTCAATGCTATTGTGCTCGATCCCCTGCTGCTTCAAGGCGATCAGTGACGATGTCCCGAAATCTATGGCGAAGCGCATCCCGCCTCCATCGATAAGGATGCAGGTCTGAAAGCGGCCCCCACTTCCGAATGAGTCCCCGGATCCCACAAACCGGATGCTGATGGGCATCGACGTCACTCCCCCTCTCCACGCGCGAGCCGTCGGCGAAGCTCGACCGCGATCGCCACGTAGTCCGTGATGACGGCGTCGACGCCGACGGTGAGCGCGACCCGGAGCTCCGCCGAGCGGTTCGGCGTGAAAACATAGACCGGGCGCGACGTCTCGGCCGCCGCCACGAGCACGGCGGCGGACAGGGCGCGCATCGCCGTCGCCAGGCCGGCACCCGCTCACTTCCGCCTATGTGCTGAGGTTCGCCGACTCGGTTCGGCATGGCTGATCAGATAGAGATAGACACGCCTCTAAAAGCTCACCCGCAGGCCGACCAGGACGTTGGTGCCGAGGGCCGGAAAGCCGCGCACCTCGGCATAGCCTTCGTTCAGGAGGTTCTGCACCCGCAGGGTGAGATCCACGCCCTGCACCCAGTTGTACTTCTCGAGCAGGCGGTAGGTGCCACCCAGGTCCACGCGGGTATACCCGCTGTTGTAGACCTCGCCGAAGGTCTCCCACTGCTGGGTGACCACGTGGACCTGGGTCCAGAGCGACAACCGTCGGATGGGCTCCCAGGTGAGCCCGATGTTCCACCGGTGCTGGGGCTCGCGGGGCAGCCACCGCCCAGTCTGGAGGTTCTTGGTGTCGGTGTACGTATAGTTGAGCGAGGCAACGAGGTTCGGCAGGACGTCCACCTCGCTCGTGAACTCGATGCCCGCCGATCGCGCCGAGCCGACATTGACGGGGCCGCCGAAGGGCGCCGTCGGGATGGGCACGCAGCAGGTGATCAGGTTCTTGAACTCGTTGTGAAAGTACGTGAGGCCGAGGCGGATCCGGCCCTGCCAGAGCTTCTGGTCCACCCCGGCATCGTACGACATGCTGCGCTCGGGCTGGAGGCTAGGGTTGCCGAAGTCTGGGAAGAAGAGGTCGTTGAAGGTCGGCGCCCGGAAGCCCGTCCCCGCGCTGCCGCGAATGCGCGTGCCCGTCTCCTTGATGACCAAAGCCAGTGAGCCGTGCTCCGTGGTGGCGCTGCCGAACACGCTGTCGTCCTCGTTCCGGGCGCCGCCCGTGAGGAAGAGTCGATCGAAGAACCGGAATTGCTGCTCGAAGAAGATGGACGGTACGTGACGGGCCGTATGGAAGACGCCCTTGTTCTCGCCCTCCTCGTGGCGGTAGCCGAGCCCGACCGTGCTGGTGCTCCACGATCCCAGGTGGATGGAGTTGAGCCATTCGGCCTCGCGCCGCACGACGTTGATCTGGGCAAAGATTGGGAAATCGAAGTCGACGCCGGGATCAGCCGGGTCCTGGAAGCCGACATTGTTCTCGTAGCGCGAGATGCGCGCCGTGCTCTCCCACCACGTCACGGGGCGCGTCTTGGCCTCGAGCAGCATCACCGTGGTCTCGCTCTGCTGCTTGGCATTGGGGTTGATGATGGGGTCGATGGGCTGGGGCGGCGGGAAGACGCCCTTGACCGGCACGCCGATGTCGCTCTTGTTGTAGCGGAGGATGAAGGAGAGCGACGAGTCGAAGGGCAGCGAGACCCCGAGCCGGCCGTTGAGCGCGTTGACGTTGGAGCCGTCGTTCTGGAACTGCCCATTGCTTTCGAGGTGCGAGGCCGAGAACGCGTAGTTGAAGATCTTCCAGGCACCGCTTGCCTGGAACCGCGACTGGAGGGTGTCGTAGTTGCCCACTTCCTGCTGCACCGAGGCCTGAAACGGTCCCGTGCCCTTCTTGGTGATGATGTTGACCACGCCGACGATGGCATCGGCCCCGTACAGCGTAGCCTGGGGCCCTCGGATGATCTCGATCCGCTCGATTAGATCCGGCGAGAGGTCGGAGAGATCCACCTGCCCCAGCGTGGGGCTCTTCACCCGCACCCCGTCCACCAGCACCTGCACCTGATTGGAATTGGCGCCCCGAATCGAGATGCTCGAGGTCTTGCCGAGAGACCCTGAGCGCCGGATCTCCACGCCCGGCAGATTCCGCAGCGCCTCGTCCACCGTCGCGTAGTGATAGGTCCTGAAGTCGTTTTCCGTGACGACACTCAGCGCCACGCCAAGCTCCGTGGCCGGCGTCGCCACCGTCGTCGCCGTCACGACGACGGGGTCCACCTTCTTCGTCTCGGTCTTCTGCTCCTCCGGCTTTATCTCCTGGGCGGCGGTCGGCACGGCCGCCAGAAGCCACAGCAGCATCAGGACACCACTCATGACTCGCATGGCCACTCCTTTTCTCTCGAAAGGATGTCTGCACCTCTGTCGCGATCAGGTCTCCTGACTCGTGGATCGTCACCGTCGCCCGGCCTTCCCGGGATCGCTCCCAGTGGCCTCCATGCGGATACGGGCTTGGCTCCCCACTCACAGTGGCGGGACCGTGCCGGTTTCTCACCGGCTTCCCTTGGACCGCGGATTGTCACGTCGCCCTACGCCGTAGGTCTCACCTCCCGTCGGGCTACCGAGCGTTGACCATCGTTCTCCGCGTCGTCGGATGATGATCCACGACGACACGGTACCCATCGACCGCTTCGAGCGAGGGCTCGTGCAAAGCCGTACCGAGCGTGCCCACGCCCACAAGAGAACTCGAGGCCGTGAGCAGCGGGCCGTTGAAGATCTCCGCGGCTACGCGAGCGAGCGGCACCGTAGACACCGGGCAGGTTCAAAGACCTCGGACAATCCGGCCTGCCCACCTCGCCAGACTATCCATGGGGGTGAATGTGGACACACGGGCCTTCGGCCCTAGGCGGTCCCTCCCGCCGCGGACAGCCGGAGCGTGGATGGGCCGATAAGCCCAACCGCGACGCCGACCCGATGCAGAGCGTAGAGGCCAATGAACGCAACCACGTTGACCGAAAATATCCGGCCGACAATCAGCAGCGTGAAGCTCTCCGTTCCGCCGAGCCATGCAACCGCGACGGCGAAGAGCACACCTTCGTACACCATGAAGGCCGCCAGCAATGTGGCGAGCGCAAGCACGGCGTAGCCGCGTCCGGCGAGACGAAGTGTCACCTCTCGGGCGCCCACCGTGGTAAGGACAGCCGCGGCGCCGAGAACAGCTCCCCAGGCGAAGCTGTTCGCGGTCCAGGGATATTTGAGCACGGTATATCCCAGGACTTGGTTGGCCAGCCAGACCCCGACGGTGAGACGCACGGCATCCCTGCGGGACAGCGTCAGGGCTGCGGTGGCGGCGAAGGCCGCAAAGGGCGTGGCGCACGCGAAGACGAAGCTGAATGCGGCGCTCGCGGCCACGAGCAGAGCCAGCCAGAATTCATGACCCCAGCCCGTGTCGTCGGCAGAAAGGACAGCCCATCCGCGAACAATCCGATGCGGCAACGAACGGAGCGAGGGTTCGTGCTGTTGCATAGCATATCTCCTCATTCGGGTGCGAAAGGCCGCGGCGGGGCGCACACGGGCGATCAGGCTGGGGGTGCGCGATGTGGTAAGTAACGAAACCATTTCACCCGGATCCTCCCGCGAAGACCGGTGGAGGGTGGCGCGCCCGGGCAGGTCTCCTGGCTTCCGGATCGTCCTACTCCCCGCGCCTTCCCGGCCCGCTGTCTGCTGGGCCAGTGGCTTCACGCGGGTTTCGTCCCCGGTTACAGTGACGGGGTCGCGGCGGATTCGCACCGCCTTCCCTGGGGCCCGCACCTGGCGGGCCGCCCAGACACGAATGACGCGGTGACGGTACCAGACCCGGCGCACACGGTCAAGCGAGGCCGCCACGCACCCCCCCACGGTAGGCACTCCTCCCCCATCGTGGATGGACTGTCAGCTAAGTTCGATCTCATAGGTCAGCCGGTCCGATCTCGGTAGCTGGAGGGCCCTGCAACCAGCAAAATCGATCACCATGGGATGCCCCTCGCCGATCCGTGCAGCGTGCCTGCGATCTGCTACACTCCGTAGGATTCTTTCATCCGTCACGGGGGCTCCATGCGCATCTGCTCACTTCTGCCCAGCGGTACCGAGATCGTCTTCGCCCTCGACCTAGGGGATCAATTGGTTGCCGTCACGCATGAATGTGATGTCCCCGCCCGGGCAGGGACGATTCCGATCATCACGCGCAGCACGATCGACCAGGCTGCGCGTGGGAGCCGGGACATCCACAATCATGTGACCGAGGCCCTGCATCGGGGCAGTAGCATCTACTCGCTGGACCACGAGCTGTTAGAGCGGCTGGACCCCACGCTCATTCTCACGCAGGAGTTGTGCGAGGTCTGTGCCATCTCGTATGAAGAAGTTGTCAAGGCGGTCCATCGCCTTGAGGTCACGCTCCCTGGGAGGCGAACGGTCCTGTCGCTTGAGCCCCACGATCTCGCTGGAGTGTTGCACAGCATCGAGCAGGTGGGCGACGCGGCCGGCGTTCACGAACGAGCCGCTGCGCTGGTGCGGACCCTTCGCGACCGGATCACGCACATCGCATCGATGGCCCACACAGCGCCGACACAACCACGAGTCTTCGCCATGGAGTGGCTCGACCCACCCTATACCGCGGGGCATTGGGTGCCAGAAATGATCCGCCTGGCGGGTGGTCGGGACGAGATGAGCCGGGAGGGCGCGCCATCCGTGCAGGTGACCTGGGAGGAGATCGCTAGATACGACCCAGATATCCTGGTCCTGATGCCCTGCAGCTTCAGTTTGGAGCGCACCATCAACGAGTTCGGCACGTTGCAGGTGCCCGCGGCGTGGCAGCACCTCAAGGCGGTGCAGTCCGAGCGAGTGTACGCGGTCGAAGGCGCCACGTACTTCAGCCGCTCGGGGCCTCGGACCGTTGACGGTCTGCAGATTCTCGCCGAGATCATGCACCCCGAACTGTTCCCTCGGACGTCGCCTCCGAACGCTTGGACTCGAGTCGCTACGGGTTGAGACCAGGCCGCCAGCTCAGCTCGCCCAGATCGGGCCCTACGCGGGTGTCGCGCGCATCGCGTCCCAGCTCGGTCGTCATCATGTGCGGGCTTCCGGCATCGGGCAAGACGACGACGGCCGAGCGTCTTCATGCCCATGCCGGGGGAGTCTTGATTCGCAGTTGCGACGTGTATCAGGAACTGGGGATCTCTCTCCCCGACTGGGTGCGTCGGACGGAGGGGTTCACGCGGGATGTCACAGCGTACGAACAGGCACGTGACGCGGCATACGCCAGGATGTTGAGCCTGCTCGAGGAGCACGTAACTGCCGGCTCCAGGCTCGTGATCGTGGATGCGGTGCATGGAGAGTCCGCGAAGAGAAAGGCGGTCTTCGATGTCTGCGCCGCCCACGATGCGGATCCTCTGCTTCTCTGGTGTCGATGCGACGACCGCAGCGAGATCGAACGTCGGCTCAACAGTCGGCGCGGACGCGAAGCCGAGCCCGAGTGCGAAGCGAGCGACTGGTCGGTCTTTGGCCATCTCGCTCGACTCTGGGAAGAGCCTGCCAAAGAGGGGTGCGGATCGAATGCTGTGCCCGTGCTCAGCTACGATACGAGGCTCGATAGGCTCCGGTGGCTCCGCCGTGGCACGCGATCCGTTTCAGAGCTCATCGAATATGCCCTCCTGCGTAGACCCCTGGACAACGCCCGGGTCATTCGCACAAGGTCACGACGCGGGCCACCCTGAGCGCGAGCCAGATTGATGTCGGCGGTTGCGCGCCCGCGATTAGAACTAGCGGTTCAGGGCAACTGTCACGCTCGGCCTAAGGGACCGAAAGTCGCGTTTCAGTTCCGGATTTGGACATTCACAGGTGCCGGTAAGGGAATCAAACGCGACTTTCAGCCCCCAGCCCGCACCAAAAGGCTCCCGCAGCGCCGATTCAAATTACGAGCTCTTCTGACTGTCCACTTCCCCGGGCCGCTCACGCTGCCCCTGATGCCGATCCTACAGGGCGCCCAACACTCAGCACGGCATCGAAGAATAGCTTCGGCCGCCCCCATAGCGAATTGAAGAAGATCGCCGTGACACTCACCGCCATCGCCGTCATAGCCCACACGGGATGGATCAGCCCGGTAGCGGCGACGGGGATACCGATCCCGTTGAAGAGGAAGGCGAGCGTCACGTTCTGGAGCATCTTGCCGTAGCTACGGCGACTGATCTCCCGGGCGACCGGAAGCCCGTCGAGGCGGTTAGACAGGATGATGATGTCCGCTGACTCGATCGCGATGTCGGTACCCCCGCCCATGGCGATGCCGACGTCGGACTGCATGAGCGCCGGGGCATCGTTGATGCCGTCGCCGACCATCGCGACGCGTGCGTTCGCCTGAAGCCGCCGCACAATCTCGGCCTTGTCCTGAGGCAGGACGCCCGCATGCACCTCGCCGATACCGACTTCGCGGGCCACCCGTTGCGCGGCACGCTCATTATCGCCGGTAACCAGAATGATCCGGAGGCCCACCTTGCGCAGCTCCGCTATAGCCTGGGGGGCTTCCGCCCTGAGCGTGTCGCCGAGGGCCAGGATGCCCAGCGCGTGCCCGTCGCGGCTCACCGCTATGACTGTCCGACCTGCCGCTTCCAGGGCACCGATCCGCTCGCCCAGTCGTGTCAGGTCAATCCCGTGCTCGGCCAGGAAGCGGGGGCTTCCGACACGCACCTCGTGCCCCGCGATCCGAGCGCTAATGCCCTTCCCTGGAAAGGCGTCGAAGGACTCGACATCGGAAGGAACGACGCCACGCTCGAAAGCTGCCTTGACGACGGCCTGCGCGAGGGGATGCTCTGAGGACGCTTCGGCAGCAGCGGCGAGCCCGAGAAGCTCCTGCTCGGTCGCCTCGACGGTCTCGATCTCGCGTACCACCGGGCGCCCCTCGGTCAACGTGCCCGTCTTGTCCAACACGATCTGCGTGACCAAGCGGAAGCCTTGGAAGGCTTCGCCGGTGCGCATCAGGATGCCGTGCTCGGCGGCCTCACCGGCACCGCGCACGATGGAGAGCGGAGCGGAGATGCCGACCGCGCAGGGATACCCCATCACGAGGACGCTGAGACCTGCGAAGATCGCCCGCTCCAGATCGACATGCCCCGTGCTGAGCCAAGACCCGACGAGCCATCCGATGACGGCGAGGGCGGCGACACTCAGCACCGTCGGCGTGTAGACGCGTAGCACACGATCGACGAGATGCAGAATCCCGGGCTTGAGTGCCCGGGCGTCCTCGACGTGCCGGATGATCTGCTGTAGGAAGCTGCCCTCACCGGCGGCCGTGACTTTGACCACGAGAGTCCCCGTGCCATTGATCGACCCGCCGATCACGGCATCACCCTCCATTTTCTCCACAGGAATCGGCTCGCCCGTGATCAGCGATTGATCGACACCTGAATGGCCGCTCAACACCGTGCCGTCGACAGGAATCCGCTCGCCCGGTCGGATGCGCACGAGATCCCCGACCGTGACGTCCTCGACGGGCACCTCCAGCTCGTGGGCGTCGCGCAGGACGTGGGCAGTCTCGGGCTGCAGATCCAAGAGCCGCTTCACCGCCTGGGAGCTGCGCGTCTTGACGATCAGCGACAGCCACTCCGAGAAGATGTGGTAGGTCGCAACCATGACAGACACGGCGAAGAACGGTCCTGTGGGATAACCAGGCCGGTTGAGGACGAGCCCGCTGATGCCGCCGCCGATGCCCGCAAAGGCGCCGATCTCGAGGAGCACATGCTGATTGAGGATGCCTCGACGCAGGGCTTGAAATGCCATGATGAAAATGTGCCGCCCCACACCGAAGACGAGGCCGAAGGCCAGCGCCGCTACGATCCATGGCGTGGTCTCGGCGAACCAGCCTTGCTGCTTGAGAAAGAGCAGACCAATCGCACCGGCGGCCAGGGTGGCGGTGCCGCCGAGGCCCGCCCAGAGCCCCCGCGCTCTCAGGACGAGGAACACGAGCCCGAGGAGGCTCGCGAAGACCACTGCATGCAGAGCAATCGCAGCGGCACCCACAGGGTGGGCGATGAGGGCCACAGCAACCAGGCTGAACGCGGTGGCGGTCAGGAAGCGGCGCCCCTCCCGCACGAGCTCCTGCTCCTCTTCCTCGAAGGGGCGCACCTTGCGTGGATCGGAAATGGTGTACCCAATATCCTTCAGAATTTGCAGCAGCGCCTCAGGCTGCGCGACCGCAGGATCGTACTCGACCAGCGCCTGCTCGTGGGTGAGGCTGACATGGACCTTCTCGACGCCCGGCTGGCGCCCCAGCGCCTTTTCGATGGTGCCGGTGCAAAGCGAACAATGGAGTCCGCCGATCCTGGCGCGAAGCCGGGATCTATCGGGCCGGCTCGCCGGCTCCTCGCTCCACGGACGGAGTGTATCTGGGGCTGTCGTTGCGGCACTCATCGTGACCTCCGTTTTCTCTCGCTCCTCGGGGAATGCAGCGCGCCGATGCGGTGCGCTACGCTTTCACGGGAGCGCTCAGAGCAAGCCAGATCGACCACGAGCCGAGGGCAATCAGGAGCATGCCGGTCCATAGCGGCAACCGCCTCGACAGCCCCGCCAGCCAATCAATGGCCCGTCGGGCCGGTTCGAAGAGCACGGCGGCGACAAGCGGCAGAGAGAGGGCAAGCCCAAAGAGGGCCAGGGAGACAAAGCCGCTCGCCAGAGTTGCGCCCGCGGCGCCATGGGCCGCTGCCGTACTCAGGAGGGCGAGCAGCAGCGGCGCCGCGCATGCCGGGATGTTGAAGCCGAACAGAACGCCGAGGCCGGCCGAGGCGGGCAAGTCTGAAAGACGGGCAAGACTCGGCCCCAAGGGAACCATCAGCATCTCGGCTTTGCCGACCACGTAGAGGAGGCCGAGCAGCACGTAGACGGCCCCGAGGACGACCCAGGCACCTTGCTGCACTCCCAGAAAGGCCGTCCCCAAAACGACAGCGAGCATGCCCAAGAGGCCGATGAAGACCGCGCGCGTGCCCGCGAAGACCCCGACCTGGGCGAGCTTGCTGGCCGCGCTCTTGCCTTCAAGATGCTTCACGACGATCAGCGTCGATCCAATCGAGCACGGCTCGATGAAGCCCAGTAGGCCGAGGCCGAGCGGCAGAAACACCAGGCTCGTCAGGGTGACCTCTGTCACTGCCGACTTGTGACCCGGTAGCCGGGCTTCTCAATGGCCACGACGAGGCAATCTTCACGGGTAGCCTGTGGGTCGTAGAGGACTCGCGCCTGGCCGTCCGTGAAGGAGACCGCCGCCATCTGCACGCCCGGCTCCTTCTCGATCAGCCCCTTGATCGTGTTGGCGCAACCGTCGCAGTGCATGCCTTCGATCTTGAAGGTCGTGGTTTTCATTTGATCCTCCGCCGCGGCGTCTTCCCTGGAACCGAAGGGGGCGTTTGTTTCTCGTGGACGTGCCTGCCGGACCGAAGCGCGATCGCCTCCATGATCGAGCAGGCTTGCACTCCGCCCTGCCCAGGGCAGGCCGCGATCAGAGTCTCCAAGGCGGCGCCAATCCGGTGAAGCTCCTCAATCTTCTGCCGGACCGCCTGGAGCTTGGCGACAGCCTGCTCCCGTACGTCCGAGCAGTCGGTGGACGGGTCAGCCCGCAGTGCCAGCAATTCGCGGATCTCACGCAGCGAGAAGGCGATCTGCTGGGCCTCCCGAATGAACCGGATGCGTTCCACCGTCTCGGTCGGATAGATGCGGACCCCGGAGCCGTCCGGCTTACGGGGCCTCGCAATCAGACCCTGGCGCTCGTAGAAACGGATCGTTTCGACCCCGACCCCCGCCTCGCGCGCCGCTTTGCCGATGCTCAGTGCCTTCATGGCGCCCCCCCCCTCTCTCTCACTGTGGAGTCAGTACTATGGTACGGTGTCAAGAGGAAAAGTTCGACATCCGGCCTGAGTAACCGGCTGCCCTCCTCTGAAAGTGATGATCCCGCCTTTTCCCTCTTGCGTCCGTACCATGATACGGGGGCTAAAATCCGGTTCGTTTCGGCAAGGAGGCGTGGATTCAATGAGAGTGATTGCAGTCGCGATCGGCGTGGTCTTGCTCGCCGCCTGGCCCGTCACTTCGAAGGCAGGGGAGATCGTCCTCGCGGTCCCTGGCATCCCCGGGCCGTACTGCGCGTACGGGGTCGAGAAGAGGCTCCTCGAGCTCGATGGCGTGACAGATGTGAAGACAGTCTGGCCGAGCGAGCAGATCCGAATCGTGACCAACGACAAGACGCGCATTACAGCCGACGATATCAAGCGAGCCATCAAACGGGCGGATTACCCCTACAAATTCGAGATCCGCACCGGCCCATGAGCAGGGCGTTCATCGGCCTCGGGGCTGTCGCTCTCCTGCTGGTGGCCGGGGTCATCAGCTTCATCCCGTTTTCCACGCCCAAGGAGATCTGTCATCCCATCGCCCGGTGGGATGGCGCCGGGGCGGGCTGGCGTCTCGACCATCCGATGGACCTCGCCTGGCGAGACAGCGTCCTCTATGTCGCCGACGCCGAGAACGGCTCGGTGAAGAAGATCCGCGACGACGGAACACTCATCGCCGAATGGAAGGGCTTCAAGCGGCCGGTCGACGTCGCGGCGGTACAAGGCGCGGTGTATGTCGTAGATTTCCTCGCTGACCGCGTCGTGAAGCTAGGGCTGAACGGCACCGTCGTTGGGCGATGGGGCCGCCACGGCCATGATCCCGGCGAGTTCGACGCGCCCAGCGGTATTGCCGTGGACGGCAAGGGCTACGTGTACGTGGCCGAGTTCTACAATCACCGCATCCAGAAGTTCACGGCCGACGGGACCTTCGTGGCCCAGTGGGGAAGCGACGGCCGATGGAATGGTCAGCTCCATTACCCGACCGATGTCGCAGTTGACGCCGCCGGAGCGGTTTTCGTCGCCGACGCCTACAACCATCGGATCGAGAAGTTCACGGAGAACGGCGCCTACGTGGACAAGTGGGGCGGTGTCGGCTTCGGCCTCTCGGGCAAATGGCCGGGTTGGTTCCGTTTGGCAAAGGCGGTCGCCGTTGATTCGGCGGGGAACATCTATGTCGCTGACGCCTTCAACCGGCGGATTCAGAAGTTCACCCCCGATGGGCGCCTCCTGGGGGTTTGGGGCAATCGCGTGGCGAACGATCCGGGACCGCTGCGATACCCAGCCGGAGTCGCAACTGATACCGACGGACATCTTTATGTCACCGATTTCTTTGAGAACCGAATCTGGAAGCTCGATTGCCGCTGATCTGCTGGATAGTGCATGCTGTAGCTAAACGTAACTGCTAAGGAAAGCACGTGGCGGACCGGCAACACGGGTTCGAATCCCGTTTGGGGATCTGAACCTGTACCGCTAACCGGTGGTCATTTGTTTGTCAGTTTTCTGAATCTTTCCGCCAGTGGTTTTTCAGGATCATTCCGCCACTCGCGGGCGCGTCGCTACTCTAGGTTTACGGCATCACGGTTCCCTGTGCAAGGGGGTTGGCGCGGCGTCGTGGCAGACGCGCGAGGGCCTGCGCGCCTCCAGGAGCCGCGATCTCGTGTCGACCCATACCTGGATATCCCCCCTCAGTGCGCCGTGGGGCCGCGTCGGCGGCTGGCGCTCGGGGCGTGCGCGGCGCGGAGGCTCGGCCCGTCCATGACGATTTGATGGGCCTGGTGGGCGAAGCGATCGAGCGCGCTGTTGGCCAAGATGGGGTCATCGAAGAGGGCCACCCACTCGTCCACCGCCCGGTTGCTCGTAATCACGGTCGCGCTGCGCTTATCCCGCTCGACCAGGACGTCATAGAAGTCGCTCGACTGCTGGGCGGTGAGCTTCCGAAGGCCGAAGTCATCGACGATGAGGACGTCGGGCGCCAGCCAGCTGCGCAGCTCACGCTCGAAGGAGTTGTCGGCGCGGGACTGGAGCAGGGCCTGCAGGAGCTTGGCGACCTTGACGTAGCGCACCCGGTGGCCGGCGCGACAGGCGCTGTGTCCGAGCGCTTGGGCGAGAAAGCTCTTCCCGACCCCGACTGGCCCGCAGAAGATCACGTTCTCGTGCTCGGCGAGCCACTGGAGGGTGAAGAGGGCGCGGACGCGCGG
>JAUSJX010000088.1 GCA_030647435.1 Candidatus Rokuibacteriota bacterium | reverse complement strand
CCGCGCCACCGAGGGCAAGGTCGCTTCTCCGCCGCTCGTGCCCCGGACCCGCGGCCGCGGCACCTGCACCCGCCGGCCGCCGAACGTCAACTCCGTCGCCGTCGTGCCCCAGTGGTGATGCGTGCGCGCCGCCTGCTGCCGGCCCTTGGGCCCGGCCAAGGCCACGGCCTCCTCGCGAAACAGCTCGTCCAGCGCTGCCAGCCCCTGCGCGTGGACCCACGCCAGCAGGTGCTGGCGTGTGCTCGTCATCCCGGCGAGCATCGGCTCCACCAGATGGGCCAGCGCGGGGCCCGCTGCATTCTCCGCTTGCGTTCGCTCGGTTCTCTCTGCTCTCTTCGTCATTGGCGGCTCCTTGGCCCCGGCGTTGGGGACCGTTTGTCTTGGTCGACGCGATTCTCACGCCAACCAGGGGGCCGCCGCTACTCAGTTCTCAAGTTCAACAGAGACCGGGACATCCCCACAAGTTCATGGCCGGGTACCTGCTCCAGAGCGGGCGCTCCGAGGAGGCCACCAAGCATCTCGAGACCGCGCTCCAGGTCAATCCCAACCGCTCGGACGTGAAGTTCCGGTTGGGCGCGCTGTACTCGCAGCAGGGGCGGCTGCCCGATGCCCTGCGCCTCGCCCGTGAGCTCCAGAAGAGCGAGCCCAAGAGCCCCGCGCCGCTGCTCCTGATGGGCATGGCGCTCATCGCCCAGCAGAAGCCCCAGGAGGCCATCGAGGCGTTCAACTCGGCGCTCAAGCTCAAGAGTGACTTGCTCGACGCCCATCGCGGTCTCGGCCAGGCGTACCAGGTGCTGAACCAGCCTGACCGCGCGGCCGAGAGCTACCAGCGCGCCCTGACGCTCAATGGCAAAGACGTGGCATCGCTCAACAACCTGGCCTGGCTCCTGTCCGAGGTGCGGAAGAAGCCCGACGAGGCCCTGCCGCTGGCCACCAAGGCAGAGCAGCTCGCGCCCATGTCTGCCGAGGTGCTGGACACCCTGGGCTGGGTGCATTACCGTCGCGGAGCCTTTCCGGACGCGGAGAAGGCGCTGCTCCGCGCGGTGGAGCGCGCGCCGGGCAATGGCACCATCCGGTTCCACCTTGGGATGACCTACGCGCGCCTGGGTAAGAAGCAGGACGCCGTCTCGGCGCTGAAGCGGGCGGCCCAGCTCGATCCCAAGCTGGGCGAGACGGAGAAGATCAGCGATGTGATCAAGCAGCTCGGCGGGTAGGCGGATCCCCTCGGCGCTCAGGCCAGGAGACGCGTGTACTGCTTGAGCTCGCCGAGAGTGTCTCAGAGGAATCGGCTCACCCCGTGGTGATGTAGTGCACACCCCAGGCAAGCGCACCAGCGAACTCTCGGCTCCGCACGCCCTCGCGGAGCCCCAAAGGTGCTGCCGGCGGCCACCCAGGTCCGTCTTGCCTGGCCCCTTGAGCACCGGCAGGGCCCGCCGTCAAGGGCGCCAATACCCGGCCTTCAGTCGCGTCCCGTAAAGCTGGCCGACAGCGCGAAAAGAGGCGGGGAAACGCTTTACCCAGCAGGCACTTCCGATAGGGCCGCGGTGAGAGCCCGGCTCTGTGAGCACGGGGCTGTCGGAAGGCCTGACGCCAGTACGTGCCTCACAACCGCGAATCTTCGCCGTCGAGGGGCTCATTGGACTGATTTCGGGCCAGGGGACCGCAATTGGAACGGGATTCCTCTGGCTTACGCGATCCTGGTTGACGTTGACGCGGCAGACAGGTGGATGGCAGGAGTCGGGGAACTTTACATCAACGAAGATGGCTGATGGTGGCATAGTTCCAAGTGACCGTTTTGAATTGATTCCTTATTGTGGCATCGGACGTGCATTACTGCGTTGCCATGTCGCACCTAATCAAAGAAAAGGCGGAGGACCTGAAAATGACTATCACAAAGTGGCGCCCCCTTTCGGTCATCATGGTGGTGGTCCTGCTCGCAGCAGGCGTTATGGTGACGCAGGCGGGAGCCGTTACATGCGATCTCACCCCGCCAATCAGTGAGGGGCTCGCGTGCACGCCGTCCGGCACCACGATCGCCTATTCTGGTTCCGGGGACGTGACAGTGACCTTCATCGACTCGGCGGCTGCCTTCGACAGCTGGATCATCCTCTATTCGGCCGTGCCTGGCGGCGGCTTGGCCGCCCAGTTGGCGGCGGTCGTCAAGACCGACCTGCTGAGCAACCGCGAGGCGCCCGGGACATTCATCACGTTCGATCCTTCGCTGTTGGGTTTCGGGGCGGGTGCTGAGCTGGTCTTCGCGCTCGCGGTCGATAGCGATAATCCTAGTGGAGTCGACCGTCCGTTCGACGCCTCCGATGTCGAGGCCCTTTGGTTCATGGGCGGCGCTGGCCGGAACAGCGACGGGATCATTCACGCCGACGTGCAGTCAGGGGGTCCTTCGCTGGCGATCGTCGGGTTCGAGGACATCGTGGGCGGCGGCGACAACGACCACAACGACCACATCTTTTCGTTCTTCCCGGTTACCATCGTTCCCAATCCGGGAGGGCTCGTTCTGGTCGGCATGGGTTTGATCGGGTTCGCCTTGGCCGACTGGAAGCGCCGGCGCCGCTAGCGTCGAGCTTCTTACCGGCTGGTCCGATTCAGGGGCGCTGGAACCCTCCAGCGCCCCTGGTGTTTTGGCTCCTCGACGAAGTGCCGGCGGGTCTTCGCTGATCGGCCGACCTCTCGCTACCCACCTCCTCAACGTCGCGGGGAGCGGGACACGAATCGCTTGATCGCCTCGAGAGCCACCTGGCCCCAGCGCCAATCGAGGACCCGAATCCAGAAGTAGGGATGCCAGTACAGAAGTCGTTTCAATGCCCGGGGGAATGTCGCGCCGGGATCGTATTCCCCGTATCGCCCCCGCAGCGCGTTCCACGCGCCGGCGAGGCACGCATCGGCGGCGGCCGGGAAACCGGCGGTCTCGCACTCGCGCGCTGTACGTAGTGCCTGCGACAAGTACCGGACGCGATACGCCGCCCTGCGATAGCCTTTCAGGCGGTCCATCCACAGGGGATACAGGTTTCGGACCATGAAGAAATACTTGATGGGAGAATTCTCGCCAAGTGAACCACTGTTCTTGTGATAAACCTTACTCGCGGATACGACTATGTTCCGGAGGCCCGCGTCCAGCGACCGCATGGAATAGTCATTGTCCTCACGGTAGGCGAAGTAGCGCTCGTCAAGGTAGCCGATCGTTTTCACCGCACTCGCTTTGATGAGGAGTGCGGTTCCGTACAGCACGAGGCGGCCGCCCGTGGTTGGGCCCTCGCGCTCCAGGGGATCATTGACGCGGTGAAATGTTTGATCTGCAAGTCTCGCAATCACCCCGCCGAACTGAAGCCGCTGAGGCCCCTCGTAGTCATAAATAAAGGGGCTGGCGAGCCCAAGATTGGGCGTTGCGTCGGCAACAGATACAAGAGTGGCCAACGAGTCGGGCCTTACGACGGTGTCGTTATTCAGAAGCCAGATGTAGTCGGCGCCGTGCTCGAGCGCGTAGCGAATGCCCACGTTGTTACCGCCGGCATAGCCAAGGTTCGTCTCGTTTCTCAGAAGAAGGACGGACGGGGCTTGCGTTCTGACGGCTTCCGGAGAGCCATCGGTCGAGCCATTGTCCACGACGACGACAGTCTTGGCCGGGTACTCCAGCCTCTCTACGGATTCGAGGCATTCCAGCGTGTCGCGAAGTCCATTCCAATTCAGGATGATGATGAAGACCTTGGGGATAGGTTGCGTTGTCACGGAGTTCTGCCGGTCGGAAGAGCCAGTATCACGGGGAAATATCGTAGCACGGGGACCTTATTTCCGGCCTCGCGGTCGTCCCTGCTCAGACCGGAGCGTAAGTTGGGTCTGGTCGCGGCCTGCCACGCGAAGGAGGGGTTCTCATGAGAGCGGTGACCACATGCTCGCAGCTTCCACTCGTGCTTCTGACCGTCGCGGCTGTCGCCGCGCTGGCCGGCCACGGGTGCGCGCGTACGGAGGTGTCGTCGGCCTTTCCGACGGGGCCCGTAGAGTCGCTGACAGTGAGCCCTTCTGCCGATACGCTGCTGGTCGGCGACAGCCAGCAGCTTGTAGCGCTGGGGAAAGATGGGAAAGGCCGACCGTTGACCGGTCGCGACGTCTCCTGGACGAGCCTGAATCCCGAGACCGCCACGGTCTCGCCATTGGGCCTCGTCAGCGGGCACGCGCCCGGTACAGCACAGATCGTCGCCACCAGCGAGGGCAAGAGCGCCGCGGCCGTCATCACAGTGTGGCCCACCAGGAAGGACACGGCCGAATGCGAGGCGCCCAAGCCGGGGTGGATCTGGTGCGACGACTTCGAAAAAGATCGGCTCGCCTCGTACTTCGAATACGTGGCCACAGACGGCAGCTTTGTGCGCCTGCCGGGCGTCGGATACGCGGGCTCAACGGGCATGCGGGCCCGGTTCTCCCGCGCCGGGCAGGTGCAGGCCGGGTCCCTCAAACTCGCCATCGGCAAGACCCCGGCGCCCTATTTCCGCCCCGTGGATGCCGGCACTGCCCGCTATCGCGAGATCTACTGGCGGCACCTCGTGAAGCTCCAGGCGGGCTGGATCGGAGCGGGCGGCAACAAGATGAGCCGCGCCCAGGTGCTGGTGAACCGGAACTGGGCCCAGGCGATGATGGCGCATGTCTGGTCGGGTGTCATGTCGGAGGGGCAGCCGTACCATCTGGGGATCGTCCCGGCATCGGGCACGGATGAGTCGGGCACCGTGCGAACGACCGAATACAACGACTTCGCCCATTTCCGGTGGCTCGGCACGGCGTGGAGCCGGACGCCGATTTTCGATCAGATGCACGTGGGCAGGTGGTATTGCATCGAGGCCCACGCCCGCCTGAATGATCCCGGCCGTGCCAACGGCGTCTTCGATCTCTGGATCAACGGCGGCCTGGAGGCGCGGTTCGAGGGGCTCAACTGGCAGGGCACGTATAGCGAATACGGCATCAATACCGTGTTCCTCGAGAACTACTGGAACGACGGTGCCCCGCAGCCCCAGGAACGCTACTTTGACAATTTCGTCGTGAGCACCCAGCGCATCGGCTGTTAGGCCGGCCGTGACGTGGCTGACATGGGGACTCAGCGTTTGTCACGTCGGGGCAAGCCCGAGCCGGTCCAGCATTCGGCGAACGTACTCCTCGCGGCTGAAGAACCGGGCTCGCGCCTGCGCGGCCTCCGACATCCTCGCCCACAGATCCTGGTCGCTGGCGAGCAGCCGCGTATAGGCTCCAAGCTCCTCGAGCGTATCCCAGAGGAATCCGTCTATCCCGTGCCGGACGATCTCGGGCTGGCCGCCCTTGCGAATGACCACCGGCACGCAGCCCGCGGACATGGCTTCCGGAGTGGTCATGCCGAAGTGCTCGGCCCGCTCCGGCCGTTCGGTCTCATCGTCGCTCAGGCCGGCGGCGTGCCAGAAGATCCTGGCCTCGCCATACAGCTGCGCGAGAGCCTGCCGCTCGGCGTTGGCCAGAACGTGGATCCGGCCGCCGGCCGCAATCTCCCGGACCTTGGTGACATAGGCCTGGTCTTCAGGGGTGTCGGCCAGGCCGCCGGCCGAGACGTACTGCCATGAGGACAGGGCGGGGTCATCCATCAGCCCCCGGAACGCCGACGCCATCTCGAGTTGGCACTTCTGGCGCACGCCTCCGGTGAATCGCCCCACGCTGATGACGAGGTTGCGCTTCTGGGCGCCGGGCGAATACTGCTCTATCGGGGGGTAGACGACGTCGCAGTCGACCCCCCAGCGGATCTTGGCCCAGCGCTGGGTGAACTTGGAGTTCGCCATCTTTACCTGGTAGGTGGCGAAGCGTCGCCGCCATTCCCATCCGTAGTAGGCGCGGCGGAGCTGCTTGAGCGGGAAGGGAGGACTTGGCGCCGCGTCGAGGCTCCACGGATAAAGGTGCCGGCGGTCGATCCAGGGGAAGAGGATAACCAGGGCGCTCCGGCGGGCATGGGAGAAGGGGGGCACCCAGAATGTGAAAGCCACGAAAAGATCGTACGGGGCGCTCAGCGCAGCTTGCCACGCCCTGGCGCGTTGGAAGATCGTCCACGGGTTCCAGACATCGCTGATGCGGTAGTCGCTGTCGGCGACATGGCGTGCGCGCACACCGTCGAGGACCGTTCCCGAAAAGCTGGCCAACTGGCCGATGTCGAGGGTCCCGACATGGTGGACGATCTCGACCTGGTGATCTCGCGCCAGGGTCTCCGCCAGCGCCGCGATGGAATTCTCTGCGCCGCCGATAGGCAAGCCTTTCGTCCCCGGGCCCAGGTAGATCCCGATATTCACATGTTGTTCCCTCCAGCGTCGATTCTAACCCGGATGGTGAGCGTCTTCTCGTGGGCGGCTTTAGCCATCAGGCAACGAACGGAATCGGTTCCTTCAAGGACCGGTCGACGGCATGGCGACAATGTCAAAGCTGTCGACGATGCTTGCCTTGCCGGCTTCTTCGAATCCGCCCATCTCGACCACGCGGGTTCTTTCATCCGTGCGGAGTTGCCCGAGCGCATCACTTACGTCGCAGTCCGCCTGGGAGGCGGGGGGCGTTCGAGGGCCGGCGAGGGCCAGTCGTACCTGGTTGTTGACCTTCCAGACGGATAGTATGCGGGACTCACATGCAAACTCTTCATAGCGACATGACCCGATCATATTGCGCGAACCAAGCCGACCCGCGGACCTGACCTGCCACGCGTTGATGGTGCGCACCACCGTCCCTATGGTAGTCTTCTTCGGGGGCCGGATCGGCGGACTCCGTCAGATGACACCTTCTGTTACGGTCTGTATCCCGACATACAACGGGGCGGCGTATTTGGCAGCTTGCCTCGACAGCGTCTCCGCGCAGACATTCTCCGACGTCGAAATTCTCGTCGTGGACGATCGCTCGTCCGACGAGTCCACCTCTATCGCCAACGAGCATGCCCAGCAGGACTCGAGAATCCGGGTGGTGGTGAATGAGGCCACCCTGGGTCTCGTGGGCAACTGGAACCGCTGCGTGCAGCTCTCGCAAGGTGAGTGGATCAAGTTTGTCTTTCAGGACGACATCATCCTGCCCGAGTGCCTGACGGACATGCTCGCCACGGCCGCTCGCACGCAGATGCTGATCGTGTCGTGTGCCCGCGATTTCATCTTCGAGCCGGGCAGCTCCAACGAGGACCGGGAATTCTACCGCGAGCATCGCGCGCTGGTGGAGGCCATCTATTCCGGGTCGACGCAGCAGTCGGCCCAGCAGTGCTCCGAAACCGCCTTGCGATGGACTGGAGGCAACTTCTTTGGTGAGCCGACGGCGCTGCTTCTGCGCCGCGAGGTTTTCGAGACGTATGGATGGTTCAATCCACGGCTCTATAACATATGCGATTTCGAGTACTGCATTCGGATCGCATCGAATACAGGGACGGTGCATATTCCCGAGCCGCTGGCTCTGTTTCGAGTGCACAAATCGTCGGTTAGCGCGCGCTACAAGCAGGCGCCCCGATTGCGCTACCATGTCAAAGTGCTCGATCCGCTGCTGATCGTCCACGATTTCGCCTTTCATCCCCTGTACGCGAATCTGCGCTCGGTCGCCCGGAATCTCAGACCGCCCGTCGATCTTGCCGCTGAGTTCTGGAGCCGCGCCCTCGGTGCGCTGTGGTTTGCGAGGCAGGCGGCGGACGCGCTCGAGCATCCGGATGCGTCCTTGCTCGAGGAGTGGCGTCAGGTGGTCAAGGCCTATCCGCGTCTGTCTGCCATTCCCGTCAAAGCGCGGATCACTGCGAAGTGGCGAGCGCTCAAGAAGAGCCTCTCGCACCTAGCCGGGGGGCCGAGGGAGGCCAGTCGGTAGGTTCTCGCCCTGCCGCCCTGATCCAGATCGGAGAATTCCCGAAGCGTCGCGCCAGATAGCCCTGGATTCCGTGGAGCCGGGCACGCTTGATGAAACGGGTTTTGGGATCTCGATGATGCTGTCGCCACTCGCTCCCGCGAGCCCCCAGCACACTTGTCTTACGCGGCAACGGCCCGCCAAGAGCTGGCAGACCAGATCCGCGAATCGCCCGGGCGCTGAGATCGTGCCCAGCGTGTTCAGCCACACCGCGGTGCGCTGGCCTGGCCGAAGGTGCATCTCGGCCCGCAGGACCCGATTACGGACCGTAGAAGTACTCGTAGGGCGGCGGCCCCCAGCCGCCGGGGGCCGCGAACACGCGATGCTGCAATCACGCGCGCGGCACGAACAAGCAGCGGAACCCGGCGGCCTTCACCCGAAAGCACCAATCCGTGCCCTCGAACAGGAGGAAGAACCGCTCGTCGGGTTGGCCGATGGCACGTACCGTGGAGGCACGGAGGACATGGCACACCCGCTGGTGTAGTCCGTCTCCCGACCTGCTCGAAGCAGTCCCCGCTGTCCGCGACGTCCTGTCCGACGTGCTCGAATGCGGCGTCGGCTGCGTTCGACCATGTTCTCGCATACCACAGCCGTTGGGGATCGCTCAGGAAATAGGTCTCTCCGGAGAGCGCCGCCGCGTCGGGGCCTCGGTGGTCGTGCGCTGCCGTCACGAACGCGGTGAGCAGGTCCGGCGCGACGAGGCTGTCGTTGTTCAGGAACAGCATACGCTTCCAGTCTGGGAAAGAGTTCTACACGGGGCTCACGAGAGGCTTGATCAGCCGTTGGAATTGGCAGGAATCGCGTAGCCGCAGGAAGGCCCTCCAATCGGCGGGATCTCGCTACGAGTAGCGTTCGATGATCTTGAGAATCTTTGGTGCGGCCACTGACACAGCGTGTCGTGCTCTTACTTTGCTTGCTGCTCGAACTCCTTGAGAACGACGCAATTGTTCCGACCCCAATAGCTCCGACGTGCGCGCTGCCATGGTCTCGATATCGAGATACGGGACCACGAATCCCGCGTCATGCTCGACCAATTCTCTGGCGCCACCAGAGCCGTCGAAACACACAATCGGTTTTCCAAGCGACGCAGCTTCAAGACAGACGAGAGGGTATGGATCCTCTCTAGAAACCAACGCAAAGACGTCGAAGGCACAAAAGACGTCGATCGCATTTGGTCGCGACTCGACGAACCGAATCTGGTCTTCCATCCCAACGCCTCTGATGTCGTAATGAAGCTCGTCCCAATGAGCGGCGCTGGCGGCACTGCCACCCACCCAGACGAAATAGACTGGCAGCTGTAAACATCTTCGGCGGACGGCCTGCGCAAGCTGAATGAAAAGATCTGGCGATTTTCTCCAGTCTCTGGTTCCTGATGCACCCACAACAAGCGCTCCCGCTGGAATGCCGAGTTCTCTGAACACACGGGCGCGCGACCGCGATGCACCTTCAGCGGTGACTGATGGAATCTGGATGAACTCGTGGACCACCTCAATGGCTCCAGGATCGATCCTGTGCTTCTCGACGAGGTTGTCCCGAACAGCGTTTGAGCAGGCGACGTACGCCCGAGTGTGCTGGCTCACCAGATCGAAATTCTTAGTGCCAAAGCTCCGAATGATAGACTCGAGCTCGTGAATGTGTGACACGACCGGCCGGCTCCCGCGGGCCAAAGACTGAACAACGTGGCCGTTGGTGACCGTGTTTGAGTACACAAGTCCGTGGCTTGCGGCTGCTAGGCGTGCAAGCAGCCACCTGCGACGAAGCAACCCTGCAAGATCCCAGCGTGATGGCCATGGGCCGAGGACCGTCACGGGTCCGACCTCCTCGAAGTCGGACCGCAGTTCTCCGCCCTCGCGTAAGAGAATGTCAAACGGAATGTCGGTGTTGACCTTGAACCAGCGCAGGAAGTGCAACAGAAGGATTGGAGCGCCAGTCCTCGAGGCATCGTGCCCAACGAAGAGCACGCGGCGAGCATTACTCATGGCGAGCCCCCGCACACATCGGAACGAACCCAGGGCGTCCGTTGTAACGGCGCAATTGACTACGCCTCCCTCGTTCCAAAGATATTCAGCTGCAAGTCCATTCCCAGGTGGTCGGATATCTTGATGAAGGGCTGGGAAGGACACGTCACCGTTTGAACGTAGATTCTGAAGCCAGCTGTCCTCAGCAGTTGAAATACGACGTCGAGCCGCTGTTCCTCGTGTAGGAAGGAGTGATACTCCACAAAGAGACTGCTCACGTTCTTAAGCAGATCGGCGCAGTCGAGAAGAACCTCCGTCTCCGCCCCTTCGATGTCGAGCTTGAGCAAATCCACGGGATCTGTGAGGTACTGTCGGAGACGGACGGTGGGCACGCGGATCTTCTTTGGTTGTCGGCGGTCATCTTCCCGCGGAATCCTGCCGGCATCCGCTCCCTCGATGCAGAACTCGAGAACCGTGTCCTCCTTCCATAGCGCCTTGTTGATCAGTTGCACGTCGCCATGGCCAGCCTTATGGAGATTCGCTTCGAGCACACTGAATACCGTGGGATCAGCTTCAAATGCGACAATTCGACTCTTCGGATAATGTTTCTTGAAATAGAGGACGCTCACGCCGACATTGGCGCCCCCGTCGATAATGAGGGGGGCGTCTGACGCCGGCCGAAACGCATAGATCTCTCTTTCGAAGATCTCGTGATACGAGGCGCAGAAAGATGCGCCATCAACGATCTGCAGCCGGCTACCCAGAATCTCTGAAACAAGTGGCGTGTAGCGCGGAGCGGACTTGATTCGGGCCAGCTCGGCTCGCGAGGCGCAAAGGTCGCGATAGTCGGACCGGAATGCAAGCTTCACCCAGTGCTTGATCCTCCAGGGAATCACGGGACCCACTCGGGCACACGGCATCCATTCACGCCGGTATAGTCACCGGCACCTTGGCATCCAAGAAACGTTCGAGGCACTGAATGTGTATTCCGGCGAGGATGTCCCAGTCGGGAACTGCATGCCCCACTGGCTCGTCGTCGGCCTTGACGAGGTCGCTCTAGAGCCTCGAGAACGTGCCCTTCGCCGGAGCCTCGACGCGGCAAATTTGAGACGCTCACCGCGCTCTCCACTGGCCCTCGGCGCCCTCGATGCCCAGAAAGGTGGATGAAATGTGCCCGCCGTGAGGATCCGAACGTGACATCCAGAATTGCTCGCGTCACCGAAAGGAAGTCGGGCGTCGGCGCCGCGATCGCGCCTGACTTGGGCATTGTGCTCCGCCACGGGCGTGCCGTCAAGAAGCGGCGAAGGGCTGAGGCGGCGAAGGGCTGCGAAGGGCTGGCAGGACTGGGGGCGCTGTTGGGTGGCAGCGGCAGGATCGGGGGAAAGACTGAGTTGCGGACTACGTGACTGCGGTGGGCGCTGGTGGGGCGGAGTGAGGGCCCCGGAGCTGGCACGGGGTGGAGTCAGGGGCCGAGCGGCCGTAACGGAGCCCTGTGAGCGGTAGCGCGCATGCGGGGCGAGGATGCCGGGGCGGAGCACCGAGGGGATGGCCGGGTGAGGAGTGAGTGGGCGAGCTGTTCCAGCCACCGCCGTTCGCGGAAACCGCACTTCAACGGAGCCCGGTGGCAAGACTGCTATAATCTGGAGGGATGGATCGACACGTACTTGATGTACGAAACAGGACGCGTCACCTTCTGACGATCGCCGCAGCCGCGGTGCTAACCGTCATCGTGATGGCGCCGGCGCACACCACCGCGCGCGAGATCGATCCCGACGCCGACCTGTGCGGCGAGATTCGCGCGGTGCCGCCCGGCGAGGAGCTGGTCCTTGCGCCCGGCGACTACCAGGGGCCCTGCGTGATCCGCCGCGGTGGGGAGCCGGGAGCGCCGCTGGTGATCCGCGCCGCCGATCCCGCGCGCCGGCCGCGCATCATGTACGCCGGCCGCGCCACCAATGTCTTCGAGGTCCGGGCCGGCCACGTCACCATCCGCGGCCTGGAGTTCGGGCCGACGCAGCAGGATGTGGACGCCGTCCGGATCTTCAACGGCAATGGCGTGACGGTCGAGGACTGCCACTTCACGCAGCTGGGCGGCATCGCCGTGGTGGCGAACCACTCGAGCGTCCGCGGGCTGGTGGTCCGGCGCAACGTCATCCGGAGCTCGACGGCCACGGCGATGTACTTCGGATGCCACGACGGCATCGGGTGCATCGTCAGCGGGCTCGTCGTGGAGGGCAACTTCATCGAGGGCATCAACGCGCCGGACCCGGAGATCGGCTACGGGATCCAGGTCAAGCTGAACTCCTCGGCCATCATCCGGGGCAATACCGTCATGAACACCAAGGGCCCAGGCATCATGGTCTACGGGTCCCAGCACGGTGCCGACGTGAACGTAGTGGAGCGCAACGTGACGATCGGGTCGCGAAGCTCCTCCGGGATCGTCGTCGGGGGAGGACCCGCGGCCGTCCGCAACAACATCGCCGCATCAAATGAGCAGGCTGGGATCGAGCTCCTGGACTACAAGAATCGTGGTCTCTTGCGGACGGTCCTCGTCGCCAACAATACCGTGTACGGAAATCGAGCCGGTGGAATCACGGCGCCGGCGACCGGGCTCTCGGCCGTCACGATCGTCAACAATGCGGCGGAGTCCAGTGCCGGGACGCGCCCCTATCCCGCGCGACAGACGGGTGTGCAGGTGATGGGCAATGTCGATTGCGCCGACGTTCCGTGCTTCGCGAATCCTGACCAGCGGGATTTCTCGCCCGGCTCGGGATCGCGGCTGAACGGGGCCGGGGTATCTGTGAAAGACGCTTGGATGCCGCGCGAGGACTTCTTCGGGGTACGCCGTGGTAACCCGCTGAGCGCGGGAGCCATCGAGCGGCCGTCCGGGCCACTCGCCCTGACGCCCGGGCGATAGCGCTTATCGCATGAGCATCAGGCGCGGCCTCCGTGGCTGGGTGATGGGCTCCTTGCTTGCGGCGGCAGGCATCGCCGTCACCGCCGTGCGCGGCGACGCGCAGCGCTTCGAATATGTCATCACGTTTGACAACATCGCCGTGCAGGGGATCGACGGCGCGGCCGAGACACCTACAGTCGCTCACCGCGATCCGCCGGCCGGAGCCCAAAGCAAGCCGTCGAGCGAGGCCCGGCGAGAGCCGTCAGACGAGCCGCGGCCCGAGCTGTCGGCGCTGCTTCCGTCCGAGACGGTCGGCGTGCAAAGACCTGCGCCTTTGATTCATCCCCAGTCTGATCAGGGCAGGGGAAGCCCGCGTCCGGAGGGCGTATCACCCAGGGTCACGTCGACTTCCCTCGAACGCCAGGTGTCTTTTGCGCCGGGGCGAGGGAGTCTCAACCCGAGCTTCGTCCAGGAGGGCTTCCTGGTCGAGGCGTTCTGGGCGGTGAAGACGGGCGCGGGCGAGGCATACTTCAAACGCGCGCACTTCCATCCCCCTGACCTCTCCACGGGGTTCGAGGCCCAGCATCTCGGTCATCCAAACGAGCTCCATGGGATCTTCATCCAATCCCTCGACGGCAAGTTGTTCGGTCTGAAGAGCCTCCGATACCGGGTCACCCGTAACCGGCAGATCCCGAACAAGCCGATCAGTATCGAGGGCTTCAGCAACTTCAACGTCAACGTGCTCGTCGCGAGGACGTTCGATCCGCGAGGCCCGATTCGGGCCCCGTTCGTGTCCTTCCCCGTCGGACTTCCCGTAGGCAATGACACGAGCCTGCCTTGGTGGACGCTTCGTATCTTCGGATTCGAGCTGGTCAAACAGGTCTACATCGCGAGCTCGGCGAGCGTGGACTTCGACAACATCGTGCTCACCAGGAGCGAGCCTCCACCGGCGCCCCCGGAACGGCGTGAGGACGAAAAGTGAGGTTGTGATCGCCCGGTGATATCGATCTCGACCTTCGCTCGCTTGCTGCTCGCGCTTGCTCCCCCCGTCGCTGTCGTGACGGGATCGGGCGAAATCCCCTTCGGCACGCCGGCAGCGCAGGCCCAGCCCGCGAGATCGTCAGGAATCGAGCTGCCGGAGATGCTCGCGATCGAGCTGCCCGCGCCTGGCATGACGTCCATCGGGCCGGGCGCTTCGCCCCTCAAAGAGCTGCTCGAGTCAGCCCTGGCCCCCGGCCGTCAGGTGGCCCACGACGTCCGCTCCCCGCTACCCCTGGGAGCGACGCAGGTGACCTGGACCGCGTGGAGCGGGGCACCGGGGACAAGCCAGACCGTGTCGACGCGGCAGGCCTGGGTGTACGTATTCCCCTTCGGCCAGACGCCGGCAGGCATCTCGGGTAGGCACGACGCCACAGCCGGCAACCATTCGGCCAAGGTCGTGCGTGATCGCTCGGGCCGCGTGCACGCGACCTGGCTCGACGCCGCTCGCCCGGGGAAAGGGACCACAGTCCTCTACCGGAGCGGGGTCCAGGATCCCACGACCGGACGTTTCACCTGGGACACGCCGGTCTCTCCCATCACCGCGCCGGGTGCGGCGGTAGGCATGGGGGCGATGGAAGTGAGCCTGAACGCCGTGCACTTCGCCTGGGCGACCGAGAGCACCACTCGCTACCTGCGGGTGCTCCGCGTTGGCAGCGTGCTGCGCTCGGATCCCATCCGCGACACGCGTGCGGCGGGAAGCGCCTACGACAACGGCTCCGACCTTGCTGTGCGCGGGGACGACGAGATCCACGTGCTCACCTATGCGGGTCAGTACGCCGTCTCGACCAATGGCGGCGCGACGTGGCGAGTGGAGCAGGTCCCGTGGCCGGCAGGCGAGAAGAAGAACCCCGCCCTGGCCGTGGACGCCATGGGCAATGCTCACGTGGTTTACGTGCTCAAGGTGCGCATCCCCGCGGAGTGGAAGAGCGGGCAGCCGAACGGCGCCTACTGGCAGCTTCGCTACGTGCGCCGTCAGGCCCAGGGCGGCTGGGTCGACGCCCAGGACGTGCTCGGCGCCTTCCCGGAGTGGCGCGATCAGGGGATGAGCCGGGACGTGCTGGCCGACTGGCCCGATATCGCGGCGGACGCGCAGGGGAACATCCACGTGGGCTTCCATGGCACGGCGAATTCTGGCAAGTACGGCCAGGACGAGGCCTTCTACGTGAGGCGTCCGGCCGCGGGCCCCGGGGCCTGGAGCGCGTGGGAGCATCCGGTGCCGCTGCATCCGGTGAATCGCGCCACGCGCCGGTCGTCCTCCTATGCGCCGTCGCTCGCGCTCGATCCCGAAACGGACACCGTCGTGGCTGTGGTGTTCTTCGACTACCAGGATCAGAGCCATGAGGCCTACGACTCGGATGCACTGCTCTTGCGCGGCGGGAAAATAGTTGGCGCCCCGATCATGCTCTCGCGGAACGCCAGGACCGCGATCGACGCCAAGCGTGCGGACGATGCTCTCGCAAGCTGGTTCCCGACCGCGGCGCCGCGTCTCTACCGGCCGGCCGACGGCCGAGTCTGGCTGGACGTGCTCTATACCGCCCAGACGCCGGAGCGTCACGGCTCGCCCCACTACGTCATTTACCATCGGCGCGAGTTGACGAATCTGCTCAAGGCAGGGACGCAGTAGCGTGGGAAGCGCTGGGATGAAAATGGTCACGCCGGGGGCTCCCCCTCACCCTGCCCTCTCCCCCTTCGGGGGCGAGGGATAAACATGGCTCCCTCTCCCTCGGGAGGGAGAGGGCCGGGGTGAGGGTGCGGCGGCAGTTCGCGAATTATTCGGGCTAGGGCACCGTGGTCGTGGCGATGGCCGTGGAGGCGTCGGAGAAGGTGGCCGTGAGGGTGAGGGTCCGGCCCGGCAGGAACTCGGAGTTCAGATAGTCGGAGGCGAAGAGGACGAACGTGCCGCCGTTGGCCACGGGGAAGTTGACGGCCATGGTGCCGGGGGCATTGAGCAGGGCGCCGTCCAGCGCGGGG
>JAUSJX010000087.1 GCA_030647435.1 Candidatus Rokuibacteriota bacterium | reverse complement strand
GCGGGGCTGCCCTCCTCGACACGCTGGACCACGAGGCCCTGGGTCGCGCGCACGCCCAGCTGCTGGGCGAGGCCCGGCGTCAGCGGCTGCACGGCGAGGCCCAGCGCGGGCTTGGCCTTCTCACCGCCGTCGGCCTGACCGGACTCTTTCGCGTCGAGCGCCTCGATGCGGGCGCTGAGCGTCACCGGCTTACCGTCGCGGATGACCGACAGCCGCACCCCGCGCCCAACCGGCGTGCCGGCGACGGCCCGCGGCAGGTCGCTCGCGCGCTCCACCTTGCGCCCGTCGTACTCCGTGATGATGTCGCCGGACTTGAGACCCGCCCGCTCGGCCGGCGAGAGCGTAGGTAACATAAAACCCGTTCTCAGTCATGGCCCGCCTCGCCGGAGGGTCTTGCCCAAGGGTCTTCCTTGTCACAGCGACTGGGACGTGATCCGCGCGAGCCACCCGCACGAGAAGCTCCAGGCCTTCACCGCCAGGTGGAATGCCCCGGTGCCCAAGGAAGGCGAGGCCAAGCTCAGCTACCGCATCTGGGTGCGCTTCTGATGCGCGTGGCGCTGGCGGCGTGGCTCGGAGCGATCGTTCTGGGCCTCGCTACCGCGCCGGCTCTCGCGCTGAGCTGCATGTTCCTCCCTTTCCACGCGCCCGGCGAGCGCTTCGGGACCAAGGAGCTGGTCGCCCACGTCGAGGTGCTGGAGGTGTGCCCCGACCGAACGATGGATGTTCGCATCGTGCGCGTCTTCCACGGGCGTGAAGAGCGGCCGCTCGTCACCGTGGACGCAGCCCCGGCGATCGGCTGGGATAAGCCGCGGCAGTGGGGATTCACGCCGTTCAAGAGCGGCACGCAATGGGTGATCGTCATGCTTCGAGGAGGAGAGGGCCACGCGCTCTGGCAGCCCCAGCTTTGCCGCGCCTATCTCAAGGTACTGGGCAGCAACGCGGAGGGCTATGTCAGCCAGCTCGGCAAGCGAGAGCATGTCGCGCTCGACGCTCTCGCGCTTTCACGGTCGCGAGGACCGCAAAGTGACCTGATAGGGCAAATCTTTGCCCAGTCATAGGACTGCCTGACTCATCTGGATTCAGCACCTGCGCGTAAGTGTCTTCCCACACACACCTGAACTCATGGCGCCATCCTTGCAATTGACTGGCGCGAGCGTCAGATCCAGCCGCTTCATGGCCCGAGCTGCGGACGCTCCTTACATGACCGATACGGCGATCTTGAGTCACTTAGATAAGGAGAGAGGATTCATGAGATCGTTTCAGTGTGGAATCCTTGCGCTCTGCTTGCTGAGCGCCCCCCTCACGTTCGCGCCGGCGGCGCGCGCGGACGTGCTCAAGGTGACGGGCTTTGCGGTCGGCTCCCAGACCGTCAGACTGGTCAGCCCGTCGCCATTTGTCTCGCGAGACGTCAATGCAGGGGCGTTCAACCTGAACCCGCCCGCCGGGGTCCTTGCCTATTGCATCGATCTCTTTCAGACCATCAGCTTCGGCACGCTGTACTCGGACTACACGACGACGTCACTCGCCGCGGACGCGCAGATCACGGCCGCGCGCAAGGGCGAGATCGCGCAGTTGTTTCACGGCTTCTACACGACCTCGCTGACGAGCTCCACGAACAGCGCGGCCTTCCAGCTCGCCTTGTGGGAGATAGTGTTCGAGACGGGTTCCACCTTGAACGTGGACGGCGGCGATCTGGCCAACAGGGGTGTGACCCACGCGAAGAGCCCGACCACCCCGGCGGGTGTGGTCTTGCTTGCGGACACCTGGCTTGGCGGACTGGGCAGCTTCTCGACGGACCTCGGCGGATTCACCACCTATCGCAGCCCGGAGCATCAGGATCAGATCAGCTACCGGCCGGTCCCTGAGCCGCCCACCTGGGCATTGGTCTTCGCGGGTCTCGGCACGCTTGGCTTCATGGCGCGCCGTCGGCAAAGGTCATGAGCGCGGCAGCGGCACCCCCCTCTGGGTGCGTGGCCAACAGGACGCGAGCGGCGCGCGGCTCTTGACGGCACTGTATTAACGGTACGCGCTCGGGGGTACCGCGGTCTTCCACACGACGGCGGGAAGGTGCCTCCCTGTACGAACAGTCGGAGCTGCTCGGCGGGAGGTCGTGGAGCAAGCCGTCGACCGTCGAGCGCCATGAAATGAGCCCCACGCGTCACGTCGATGCCCAGGCGCCGCAGGTCGTGCGCGGAGCGTAGGTAACATAAAACCCGTTCTCAATCATGGCCCGCCTCGCCCTAGGGTCCTCCCTCGGGACATGCCTTCTCACGGCACTACTTATATGCATTTGTGGCGACCATGGCGATCTGGTCGAGATCAAACACCGGGTCCTGCCATCCCCGTCCGTCAGGTGCCGTAGCTGCGCAGCCGGGCGATGTCGGGGATCGTCACCCGCGGACCATCGACCCCGATCAGTCCGGCCTCGATCAGTTCGTGCAGGATGCGCGAGAAATGCTCGTGAGTCAGATTGAGATGCCCCGCGATCACGCCTTTCCTGGCGGGCAATGTCACCCCCAGCGAGTTGACGGTGTTGACCGCGGATTCGTCACGCAGCAGGTAGCCGATCAGGTGGTGCAGGCGGCGGCTCAGTCCAGCGATGATGCGGCGCGCGAATCCGGGATCGCGCTCGATCTCGGCGTAGACGACGTCGCGTGCGACGTGCAGCAGCAGCGAGTCGGCAAGCGTCGTTCCGCTCACCATGTACGGCTTGTCGAGAAACATGACGGGCTCGCCGACACTCATGCCGGGTCCGATCAACTCGACGACTTTCTCACCGCCTCCAGGCGCCTGCAGCGCGAGCTTGACCTGGCCGAAGATTACGATGGGCAGGTTGGACACGAGATCCCGGACGTTGATGGCCTTGCGCGGCATGGGCAGATCGTGCGTCAGCCGCTGCGCCGCCCTTACGGCTGCACGGTCAGTTCGTCACGCGCCTTGGCGGCTGCCGGTTGCGCCTGCCCGCTCGAGGCGGTAGTCGTCTGCAACTCGTGATTGACGACCAGCGCGGTTGTCAGCAGTAGCAGCGCACCGGCCTGATGCGCGGCGCCGAGCGCCACCGGCACCGCGAGCAGCAGCGTCACGATGCCTAGGGTAAGTTGCAATATCAGCACCGCCGGCAATGCATCGCACCACAGCCGCGCCCACGGTGTCAGGGTCACGTGCCGCGAGCGCCACCAGAACCACGGCACCAGCGCGGCCAGCAGCCAGGCGAGCAGCCGGTGGCCGAATTGCACGGTTGCCGCGTTGTCAAAGAGGTTGGAGTACCACGGCTCGAGCAGCAGAAGTTGCGGCGGGATCCAGTAACCATTCATCAGCGGGAACGTGTTGTAGGCAAGCCCGGCACGGATGCCCGCCACGAGCCCTCCCGACAGGGACATCACGAAGATGATGGCGGTCAGCACGAGCGAGAACCGCCACTGGCGGCGCGCAGTGCCGCGCGGCGGCGCGCCGCGCCGCGTGAGCAATCCCAGCGCCACCCACAACATCGCGGCGTAGATCGCGATTGCGAGTCCGAGATGCGCCGTGAGCCGGTATTGGCTCACGCGCGGATTGTCGACGAGGCCGCTTTTCACCATGTACCATCCGAGCGCGCCCTGCAGCCCGGCGAGCAGGAACATTGCACCGAGCTGCCAGACGCCCGTGCGGTCGAGTTTTCTTCTCAGCAGGAAATACAGAAACGGCACCAGGTAGATGAGTCCGATGGTGCGCCCCAGCAGACGATGCCCGTATTCCCACCAGAAGATGCCTTTGAACTCCTCGAGGCTCATGCCGAGGTTGACCTTCTGGTATTCGGGGGTCTGCTGGTATTTCTGAAAAGTCTCTTGCCACGCCTGCTCCGAGAGCGGCGGCAGCGTGCCGACGAGCGGCTGCCATTCGACGATCGACAGGCCGGAATGCGTGAGGCGCGTTATGCCGCCCACCACGACCAATGTGAAAAGCATGGTGCAGCACAACAAAAGCCATGCGGCGACCTGTTGTTGCGACCTTTGGTCCATTCCGGCTAGCTTCCCATGATTGGTGACAGCGCGCATCAGGGCTTGATTCCAACTTGCTTTGTCCGCGCCACGGTTCGCATAATGATGCCTTCCCGATTTTTTGACACCTTCATTTGCATCACACTTTTGCGCGGTGGCGAGCAGTAGATTTGGCGGCTGGCCTGGACCCCACGTCCTGCGCCACCGAGATCTAACCAAGGAGAGGGAACCCCAATGGCCGATACCAATCGTAATCCTGACCCGACTGCCGACGAAATGGACGAAGGCACCCCGATCATGCAGCAGGTGCTGGATAACCCGTTTCTGCTGTTGTTTCTCGGCATCGCGATGCCCACCGTGCTCTATATCGTATGGGGCGTGATGGAACTCATCACGATCCCGGTCCCGAAATGAACGCAACAACGCAGTATCGGCCGCGGCACTACCGCCGCGCGCGCCGGCAACCAGTCTAACGAGGGAGAACACCCCCTCATGAGCGCAATCCAGCCCCCTTCACAACGCGTGTGGTGGAGGCAGCCTCTTGATCGGCTCGAAGGATCATGGATCGTGTTGTCCCTGATCTGGTGCCTGATCATGTTTTTCATGATGCCATACTGGCACATTTACGGAAAACAGAATCTCGCCAACGAGGCCTACCGCACCACGCCCGACGCGTACACGAAAAAGGCGCAGGCGGTGGTCGATCAGTACACCGTGCGCAAGGAAACCGCGCAGGACATTCCGGTCGTGCATCCGCCCGCGGAGCGTAGATAACATAAAACCCGTTCTCACTCATGGCCCGCCTCGCCCGTGTGTCCTCCCTCGGGACCTGCCTTGTCATAGCGCGGATACCCCCCCCCACCTCGCGCCGATCCTGCCAGAGCGGGGATCAGAGGTCAAATCGGGAACTTGAATCACAGGGTGGGAGCCCTCCACGGGACCATCAGGCACCGGCAGGGGCGCGCTACGGGGACCCGCCGGCGCTGCGAAGCGCCGGCGGGTCCGCTGAGCTGAACCGCTAGACGGTGACGGTGAGGAAGAGGCTCGCGTCCTGACGCTGGATCCGGAAGAGCATCGGCTTGCCCTTGCCGTGCTTGTCCACGGACTCGCGGAGCTCGGCCACGCTCTTGATAGGCTTCTTGTCCACTTCCACGATCACGTCGCCGCGCTCGAAGCCCGCGTCGGCGGCGGGGCTGCCCTCCTCGACACGCTGGACCACGAGGCCCTGGGTCG
>JAUSJX010000086.1 GCA_030647435.1 Candidatus Rokuibacteriota bacterium | reverse complement strand
ACGAAGGAGGGGTTGAGACACGAAACCCTCTCCCCCCACAAGGGAGAGAGGGTCGGATCCGCGGAGGCTCAGTCGGCCGCTCTGAGCAGCCGCCTAAGAACACCCGGTCGTCGTGCCGCAGGTGATGCACTTGAGACACGTGCCGTTGCGCACCATGGTGAACTGGCCGCAGTCGCCGCAGGGATCGCCCTCGTAGCCCTTGAGGCGCGCGATCTCGGAGGCCGAGAGCGCCTTGGCCTGCGCCAGCGCGCCGCTGCCGCCACTGTCAGGGCTCGCGGCGCGCGAGGTGACGGGCGTGGCCGCGGACGGCTCGAAGGCCGGCGCGGGCGGCTCGACGCGCGGGATGCCGCGCTGGCCGGCCGGACCATGGGGAATCTTGGCGCCGAGCGTGTCGCCGCGGAGGTCCTCTTCGGCGACATGGGAGAGATCGGTGCGGCCGAGGTAGGTGATGGCCAGCTCGCGGAAGACGTAGTCGATGACCGAGGTGGACATCTTGATCCGGTCGTTGCCCTTGACCATGCCGTTGGGCTCGAAGCGGGTGAAGACGAAGGCGTCCACGAACTCCTCGAGCGGCACGCCGTGCTGGAGCCCCAGCGAGATGGCGATGGCGAAGCAGTTCATGAGGGAGCGGAAAGCCGCGCCCTCCTTGTGCATGTCGAGGAAGACCTCGCCCAGCGTGCCGTCCTCGTACTCGCCCGTGCGGAGGTAGATCTTGTGGCCGCCGACAACGGCCTTCTGGGTGTAGCCGGCGCGGCGGTCCGGCAGCCGGTGCCGCTCGCGCAGGTACTTGGTTACCACCCGCTCGGTCATGCGCTCGGCCACCTTCTCCACGTCGGCCGCCGCGGCTTGCTCCTCGTCGTCGCTGACGGTGTTCAGCGGCTGGGAGAGCTTGGAGCCGTCGCGGTAGAGCGCGACCGCCTTGAGCATGGACTGCCACGAGGCGCGATAGGCGTCCTTGACCTCCTCGACCGTGGCGTCCTGCGGCATGTTGATGGTCTTGCTGATCGCCCCTGACAGGAAGGGCTGGGCGGCGGCCATCATGCGGATGTGGGCCGCGACCGCGATGAAGCGCTGGCCCTTGCGGCCGCAGCGGTTGGCGCAGTCGAAGACCGGCAGGTGCTCGGGCTTGAGGAAGGGCGCGCCCTCGACCGTCATGGTCCCGCAGCAGAAGTCGTTGGCGGCCTCGATCTCGGCCGGCGTGAAGCCGAGCGCGCGGAGCAGGTTGCCGTTCCACTCGGCCAACCGCGCGTCGTTGATCCCGAGCTTCTCGGCGACATAACCGTCGCCGAGCGTCCAGGAGTTGAGGACGAACTGGATCTCGAAGGCGCCCTTGAGTGAGGCCTCGATCTTGGCCAGTCCCTCGTCGTCGAAGCCCTTGGCCCGGAGCGTGTCGTGGTTGATGAAGGGCGCGCCGTCGAGGGTCTTGCGCCCCACGCAGTAGTCCACGATCTCCTCGATCTGGTTCGGCGGGTAGCCGAGCGCCTGGAGCGCCACGGGTAGGCTCTGGTTGATGATCTTGAAGTAGCCACCGCCCGCCAGCTTCTTGAACTTGACCAGGGCGAAGTCGGGCTCGATCCCCGTGGTGTCGCAGTCCATGACGAGGCCGATGGTGCCCGTCGGCGCCAGGACCGTCACCTGGGCGTTGCGGAAGCCGTGCGCCTCGCCGAGCTCCAGCGCCCGGTCCCAGGTCTCGCGCGCGGCCTGCAGGAGCCGCTGTGGGCAGCGCTCGGGGTCGAGGCCCCTGGGGGTGATGGTCAGCCCCTCGTAGTCGCTCGCGGGCGCGTTGTAGGCGGCCCGCCGGTGGTTGCGGATGACGCGCAGCATGTGCGCCCGGTTCTTGGCGTAGCCGGGGAAGGGTCCCAGGTCCTTGGCGATCTCGGCGGACGTCGCGTAGGCCTCGCCGTGCATGATGGCCGTGATCGAGCCGCAGATGGCCGCGGCCTCAGCGGAGTCGTACGGGATGCCGCTGCGCATCAGCACGGTGCCCATGTTGGCGTAGCCCAGCCCCAGCGTCCGGAAGTCCCAGCTCTTCTGCGCGATGATTGGGCTCGGGTAGGCGGCCATGAGGACGCTGATCTCGAGCACCATCGTCCACAGCCTGCAGGCGTGGCGGAAGCCCTCGACGTCGAAGCTGCCGTCGGGCCGGAGGAACTTGACCAGGTTGACGGACGCCAGGTTGCAGGCCGTGTCGTCGAGGAACATGTACTCCGAGCAGTTGTGGACGACGACCCCTCCGGCCACGAAGTGATGCGTAGCCTCCTCGGTCAGGTCGAACACGTCCGCATCACCGGCAGGCTCGATGGAAGCGACCTCGTCGGTGAGATCGTCCCGGTAGGTAGTCACCTCGGCGTTCAGCCGCGCCAGCGCCGCGGCCTTCGGGCTCGCGGGATGGAATCCAATCTCGCGCTCGAAGAGGAGGCGCGAAGACCGGCTGATCCGGAGCGAGAACATCGGCTGGACGGGATACTGCCGCAGGCCGCCGCGGCCGTCCGGAAGGAGCGAGAGCGTCGTCTCGCCGCGCCGGTTTGCGTACAGCTTGGACTTGATTCCGAAGGACAGCAGCAGCAGCTGGACTTGGCGGAGGAGCTCCTCCGGCGTGGAATCGAGGCCCACGTACTGGGACTTGTCCCCGTAGTTGGCGACGGTGCCGTCGGCCGTGAAGAGGCCCCGCAGGACCGCGGCCAGGGCGGGACGGTCCAGCTCGAACACGGCCGGCGTGAAGCGCTTGGCCTCGGAGCCTTCGTCGAGCACCGCGAACTGACGGAACAGCTCCACCACGGGGCCGGAGCCGAAGGCAAGCCGGGTCCCGGTGGCACTCCGCGTCACCTGCACACCGTCGTTGCGGCCCACAGAGCCAACCACCTTCAGCGCGGCCTTCGACGCATTGACGGCCTCGGCGACCGAGGCCAGCACGCCCGCCTCCTGGGCGTGCATGGTGAGGATGACAACCCTCTGCTCTCGGCCGCGGATGACCGAACGGGTGAGGCAGCCGTCGCCGACGGCCACCCCGATTCCGAGCGCGAGATCGGTCGGGAGCGTGCGCCTACCGAAGCCGGGGCCTTGGAGCATCAGCCGTTCACCCGACCGAACATCTTTGACCGCGACATCACCTCGCTCCACGGTCAGCACCCGGTGGTCACCGGTGATCTGTACTCGGTAACCGGCGCGGGTCGTCAGCCGGAATACGGGCTTGCGGCCGGTCGGGAAAATGCGGGTGACCAGATGGGGCTGGCCGTCGGCGCCGATGATCAGCGCGGACTTGCCTACGAGGCTGTCGATCCGCTGCCAGCCGTCGGCTGTCGCGACGAGGGTGTCGCCCGTCACGCACGGGTTCGAGGCGTTGATGCGGCCGTCCTCGGGGCAGGTGTGCCACTCGTTGATGGTCGTGTCGTACTGCACGCCCGGGTCCGCGCAGGCCCAGGCCGCGTAGGCGATCTCGCTCCAGATGTCGGCGGCCGCGACCTTCTTGGCGACCTTGCCGTCGGTTCGGCGCTTGAGCTCCCAGTCGCCGCCCTTGTCCAGCACCTCGAAAAAGCCGTTGGGCACGCGGACCGAGTTGTTGGAGTTCTGGCCCGAGACGGTCAGATAGGCCTCGCTGTCCCAGTCGGTGTCGTACTCCGGGAAGACGATCTCGGTCACGCCCTCGGCGGCCAGATGGAGCGTCTTCTGGATGTAGGCCTCGGGCACGAAGGCTGCGCGTGCCTCGCGCACGGCCGCGCGCAGCCCCGCGTTCTGCTTGGGGTCGGCCTCGATCCGGTCGCCGACGCGCGCCGCCTGCAGGAGCGCCTGGAGCCGGCGCTTGCCCAGCCGAGAGCCCGCCACCAGCGCGGCCACCTTCTGCTCCTCGACCACCTTCCAGCGGATGAACTGCATCACGTCCGGGTGGTCGATGTCGAGGCAGACCATCTTGGCCGCGCGCCTCGTGGTGCCGCCCGACTTGATCGCCCCGGCCGCCCGGTCGCCGATTTTAAGGAAGGACATGAGCCCCGAGGACTTGCCGCCGCCCGAGAGCGGCTCGTTCTCGCCCCGGAGGGCCGAAAAGTTGGAGCCGGTGCCCGAGCCGTACTTGAAGATGCGCGCTTCGCGGGTCCAGAGGTCCATGATCCCGCCGTCGTTGACCAGATCGTCGCTGACTGACTGGATGAAGCAGGCATGAACTTGCGGGCGTTCGTAGGCGCTCGAGGCGCGGGTCAGGACGCCCGTGTCGGGGTCGACCAAGTAATGGCCCTGGGCCGGCCCCGAGAGGCCGTAGGCGTAGTGCAGCCCCGTGTTAAACCACTGTGGCGAGTTGGGCGCCGCGATCTGCGCCGCCAGCATGTGGCAGAGCTCGTCGTAGAAGGCGCCGCCGTCCGCCGGGGAGTCGAAGTAGCCGTAGCGCTCGCCCCAGTGGGTCCAGCAGCCTGCCAGGCGGTGGAAGACCTGCCGGGCGTCCCGCTCGCCCCCGAGGACGGGCTGCCCTTCCTTGTCGAGGAGGGGCTTGCCGTCGGGGCCGACCTGGGGCACCCCCGACTTGCGGAAGTACTTCTGGGCCAGGATATCCACAGCCACCGACGACCACTCGGCCGGCACGGCGATGGCATCCTGACGGAAGACCGAGGTCCCATCGGGGTTCCGGATCTCCGAGTTCCTCTGGGCGAACTCGATGCCGGTATAGGGGCTTCGGCCTTCCGCGGTGAATCGCCGGGTAACTCTCATACATCCCTCCTCTTCTGGACGCCGTCCGCTGCGGTTTCCGCCCGGCCGCCGTCCGCCCCGCCGCGGACCGCGCCCGCGGAGGCTACCGCCACGAAAATTCGCCCCCGATTGCGCGCCGCCGTCTGGAGAACCGTGAAAGATGAACTGCGCGTGAGGCACAACATATTGTGCCCGGCTAGACTAAGTCAACCTTTATTTGGTGGTTTCCTCTTTTCTGGGTTTAGCGCGGTGCGTTGATGCACCAGAGCATTAGAATGAGGCCGCTATGCGCTGGCTCGTGGACGGCTACAACGTAATCAGGCGCGCGCCGGAGCTCAAATCGCGAGAGCAGGAGAGCCTCGAAGCGGGTCGCCAGGCGCTCTGCGCGCTGCTGGTCGAGGTCGCACGCGTGTCAGGGGACAGCTTCACCGTTGTCTTCGATGGCGCCCAGGCGGGCGGGCGCGCGGGCGGAGGCTCCGGCGTCAGCGTGATTTTCTCGAGCGCCCGCGAGTCCGCCGACAGTGTGCTGGCGCGCATGGCGCGCGATGGGGGCGCCGTCGTTTCAAACGACCGGGAAGTGCGCAGGGCAGCCGAGCGCGCCGGCGCCACCGTCGTCACCACCGACCAGTTCCTGGCGCGCCTCGACCAGGCTCGCCGGCTCCCGCCCGAAGCCCCAGCGGACCTGATGGACGGCGACGAGGAGGAGCCCAGTCGCGGACCGCGCAAGGGCAACCCGCGGCGGCTCAGCAAGAAAGACCGGGCTACCCAACGAGCTCTCGGCCGCCTGGGCCCCGGCCGCCACCCCCATGCCCATTAAAGGAGCGTCTATGCACATCGGCTTCGTCGGTACCGGAAACATGGGCCGTCCCATGGCCAAGAACATCCTGAAGGCCGGGCATCAGATGACCGTCTTCGATCTCCGGCCCGAGGCGACGGCGCCGCTCGAGGCGCTCGGCGCGCGCCGGGCGGCGGACCTGCCGTCTCTCGCGCGAGACGTCCGCGTCACGCTCATGAGCCTGCCCGACGCGCGGGCGGTGGAGGCCGCCCTGTGGGGTCCGGCGGGGCTCATGGAGGGCGCCCGGTCCGGCGACGTGGTGTTCGATCTGTCCACGGTCGGGCCCGAGAGCACCCGGGCGCAGCACGCGCGGATGGCCGAGCGGGGCGTGCGGCTGATCGACGCGCCCGTCTCGGGCAGCGTGAGCGGCGCCGAGGCCGGAACGCTCGCCGTGATGATCGGAGCGGATGCTGCGGCCGTGGCGCCCTACGAGACGGTCCTGGGCGCTATCGGCACCAGCCTCTTCCGCCTTGGCGAAGTCGGACGGGGGAACATCCTCAAGCTCCTCAACAACTACGTCGCGCTGTCCAACCAAGCCGTGCTCTGCGAGGCCATGGCGCTGGCCGACCGGCTCGGCATCCCGCGGCAGACCGTGGGCGAGGTCGTGGGCAAGAGCTCCGGCGCGTCGTTCATCCTCGAGCGCAAGCTCGGGGCCATGGTCGAGCGGGACTACAAGGCGGGCTTTTTCGTGGATCTCGCGTGGAAGGACCTCGGCTTGGGACTCGAGCTGGCGGCCGCTGCGGGAGCGAAGACCGCCGTTGGGCGGGAAGCCTGGAAGCTCTACGGGCAGGCCCGCGAGGCGGGCCTGGGAAGGCTCGACAGCTCGGGGCTCCTTGGGCTGCTGGAGCCCAAGCGCTGAGAGCTACCTGCCTTCTTTGATCAGCCGGTTGCGGCGCTGGAGATAGCCGTTGCGGACGGAGCTGTACAGATCGACCGTCGACTCCTCGATGCCCTGGAAGAGGTCGAGGTTGAGCGAACGATCGTTAATCGTGTCGCCGGCCTTCATCGCAAACTGATCGACAAAGAAGGGGATGTAGTAGTAGAGTGGGTTCATCGCTCCATCGCCGGCGAAGCCGATGCCATCGCGGACGGTCAGCGGCGGCAGCAGGGGCAGCACGAGGTACGGCCCGGGCCCGATGCCCCAGATGCCGAGCGTCTGGCCGAGGTCGGCCTTCTGCCGCTCGAGTCCCATCTCCTGGCGCGCAACGTCGAAGAGCCCGCCGACCCCGAGCGTGGAGTTGATGAGGAAGCGGCCCATCTCCTTGGTGGCGTCGAGGAGCTTCCACTGCAACACCTTGTTCACGAATCGCGACGGCATGCGCAGGTTCGTGAAGGCGTTGTCGATCATGGTTTGGAACATGTCCGGCACGACGAAGTTGTAGCCCTTCGCCGCCGGCTTCAACACGTACTTGTCCATGTTGTAGTTGAAGCTGAACATCTTCTCGTTGAACTTCTCCCACGGGTCGTACTCTTCCACGTCCGGGTCCGGCGGCACGGTGTCCGGAGTGCCGCGCAGCGAGGGGTCAACGGGTCCGGAGAGCGCGACGACCCAGTTGGGAGCGTTCTCGCTGGTGACGGGATCGTAGGTGACGACAACGGGAGCGGCGACGGACTCGTCCGTGTTCGCGGAGACGTCGGATTCGGGCATCGCAGGCTCAGCCGGCGCCGCGACCGGCGCGCGGGAAGCGAGCACGGAGCTCTCGCTGGCCAAGCTCGACGACAACGTGCTGCAACCGCCGAAAGCGAAGCCGAGGATTGCGAAGACGATCAGGACCGGCCAGACCCGCGAGCTCGAGCGCACCGTGCCTCCTCTTGTTCTGAACGTCATTGCCGCGTTCGAACCCGCCACCTTGAACCTATTTGCACAACGGCGCGAGACTAGCCTGAAAACGGACGTTATGCCAGCCCTTTTTCTTGCGAGCCCGAGAAAGCCGCGCGGGCCGCCCTTGACGGGCCACGCTGAGGCCAGGCTGTTCTCCGTCTGCCTCGCGCTGAGTTCTCGCATGGTACCAGAGCCAAGCAAGCCGGGTGCCAGGGTTCCTCAGGCTTCGACCCATGTCCTATCTGACTGTCCAATAAGGTTTTTCGATCCACGATTCCTTCTTACTTACCCTAATACGAGCGGCCGGGACATCGTAATTTGTCAGTTAGGGCGGGCGAAGTACCAAAACGCGGAGGTCGGGCTGGGAGCCGCCGAGCAAGATGGGGGTGGGCGGGAGTTGGCTCCCGCCCGAGCGCAACAATGCATGTGCGCAACGCCCGTTGCGCGTTCCGGCGCCCCCGCATATCTCGGCTCGCGCGTATTATCTGGTGCGATCATGGTCAGCCGGCATCCGCGCGCGTGGAGCCTGGTCGCCCTCACGGTGGCGACGCTGCTGCTCTTGCTGGGCGCCCTCGTGGCGCGCGAGCTCAAGGGCGTCGAGCGTCCCGTCCGCCTCTACCGCCTCCGTCCGGAGGCCGCCGGGTGACGCCCAGCGCCCTCCAGCATCTCTCGCGAACCGATCCGGTCATGCGCCGGATCATCCGCGCGATCGGGCCGTGCACGCTCGAACCGCATCGCCTCCGCTGGACGCCCTTTCAGGCGCTCGTTCGTGCCGTCGTCTACCAGCAGCTCCACGGCCGCGCGGCCAAGGCGATCCTTGACCGATTCATCGCCCTCTTCGACGGCCGGGCATTTCCGAGCCCGGCGGCCGTTCTCGCGGTCGATCCCCGACGGATGCGGCGCGTCGGGCTCTCGCGCGCGAAGGCCCGCGCCATCAGGGACATCGCGAGGAAGGCAGCGGCGGGCGTCGTGCCGACTCGGCGCGCCGCCGCGCGCTTGAGCGACGATGAGCTCGTCGCGCGGCTCACGGCGGCCCGCGGAGTGGGACGCTGGACAGTGGAGATGTTCCTGATCTTCACGCTGGGCCGGGAAGACGTCCTGCCGGTCGACGACTTCGGCGTGCGCGAAGGGTATCGCGTCGCCTACGGCCTGCGGAAGCAGCCCAAGCCCAAGGCGCTCCTGGCCTTCGGCGAGCGCTGGCGGCCGCACCGGACGACCGCGGCCTGGTATCTCTGGCGCGCCGCCGACCGCGCCAAGCGCCCGGCCTTACGCAAGCGCTAGCGCGAGATGGTCAGCCGCTCGATGCCGTAGCCGGTCGGGTCGACCCAGAGGGCTCCCTCGGCGAAGCGCGTGGAGCGGAAGCGGGAGAGGTCCGCGGTCTCGGGTTTGCCCTTGACGATCCACTCGGCGAGACAGCGGCCGATGGCCGGCGCCGTCTTAAAGGAAGTGCCGGAGTCGCCGAGCATGACCCACAGGCCCGGCACCGAGGGGATCTGGTCGATGATCGGGCGGCCGTCGGGGCTCATCATGATCATGCCCGCCCAGCCGCCGCGCATGGTCGAGCGGTCGAAGGCCGGGAAGCGCCCGGCGAGCCGCTCGCGGCAGAGCGCCACGTAGCTCGGGTCCACGCCCTCGTCTTACTTCTCCGGATCCGCGTGCCCCGAGCCCAGCTCGACCCCGATGAGGGTGCACCCGCGCCCCTCGGGGCGCATCCAGGCGCGGTGCATGGCGTCGATGACCACTGGGTGGCGGCGTGTGAAGCCGTCGGGCCAGCGGAAGATCGAGACCTGGATGCGATAGGGCGTGAGGCCGAAGTCGAGCCCGAGAGGCTCGAGGAGGCGCCCGGCCCAGGCCCCCGGTACCGCGACGACGACAGGCGCGGCGATCCTGCCCCGGCTCGTCTCCACTCCGGCGACGCGGCCGCCTTCGGTGACGATGCGGAGCGCCTCAGAGCCCGTCTCGATGGTGGCGCCGAGCCGCCGCGCGGCCTCGGCGAAGGCAAACGTGGTGGTGTTGGGATCGGCGAAGCCCGAGCCGGGCTCGTAGGCGGCGGCGCCGATGTCGTCCACGCGAAGGTCGGGAGAGATCACGCTCAGCTCGCTTCTCGACACACCAGACGCGTGTCGATGCCGATCCGCTGCTGCATGGCCACGTTGGCAGCCAGGTCGCCCGCGTGGGCGGCGCCGACGATCTGGACGAAGCCCGTGGCGTCGAAGCCGCAGTCCCCGCCCACGACGTTGGCGAAATCGCGAAAGACCCTGTGGCTCTCCCATGCGAGGCGGGACTCGACCTCGTTGGTGTAGTGCATCCGGACGAGCGAGCCCGATTTCCCGGTGGCGCCGGCGGCCAGGTGGCGCCGCTCGACGACCGTGACGCGCCTGACGCCGAGACTCGCCAGGCTGAAGGCGAGACTGGCGCCGTTGACGCCTCCGCCGATGATGACTACGTCCGCGCTCGCCATGGGTTCGACTCCTCCGCGTGGGGTCGGCCCGGCCGGTCGCCGCGATTGTGACACGCTTGACAGGCCCCCGGGAAGGCCCTATAAACGTCGCCACATACCGCTGTGGCAGGATCAGGCTGTGCCCGAACCAAACCTAACGGAGGTGCACACCATGCAGGTCACTCGACGCGAGTTGCTCAAGGGCGCGGCAGCCCTCGGAGTCGCCGGGGCGCTGCCCCAGGCGCTCTCTGGCTCGGCGCAGGCCCAGACCACCCAGAAGAAAGAGCTCATCACCGCCCAGGGGGGCGACATCGCCAAGTTCGACCCGCACTACAGCACGTCCTCCAACGACATCCGGGTCTCGTTCAACCTGTTCGACAACCTGACGAGCCGGCACCCGGACGGCAAGCTGTACCCGGGTCTGGCAACCGAGTGGAAGCTCGAGGGGCAGACGTCCTGGAGGTTCAAGCTGCGCCAGGGCGTCAAGTTCCACAACGGAGACCCCTTCACCTCGGCCGACGCCAAGTTCAGCATCGAGCGCACCTACAACCCGAACGCCAAGACCATGGTCGCCACGGCGCTCAGCACCATCGACCGGATCGAGGCGCCGGACCCGTCCACGCTCGTCATCCACACCAAGAAGCCCGATCCGCTCCTGCCCGCGCGGCTGGCCTTCTACGGCGGCCAGATCGTGCCGAAGAAGTACGTCGAGTCGGTCGGCAACGATACCTTCAACGCCAAGCCCGTCGGCACCGGGCCCGTCAGCTTCGGCTCGTGGGTCAAGGACGACAAGGCCGTATTCGACGCGAACCCGGGCTACTGGGGCGGTAAGCCCGACTTCGACCGCTGGATCGTCCGCGCCATCCCCGAGACGGCGCCGCGGGTCGCGGCCCTGCTCAAGGGCGAGGTGGACATCATCACCCAACTGCCGCCGGATCAGGAGGATCGCGTCAAGGCCAATGCCACCACGCGGGTGGAGGGCGCCCTCTACGCGGGCCTGTACGTCCTGGCCGTCAACAGCAAGCGGCCGCCGCTGGACAACCCGCTGGTCAAGCAGGCGCTGTCGCTGGCCATCGACCGGGACCTGATCGTCAAGGAGCTGTGGAAGGGGCGCGGCATCGTGCCGAGCGGGCCCATCGCCAAGGGTGACAACCACTTTGATCCCAAACTGCCCGCGCTCGCGTACAACCCGAAGGAAGCGCGCGAGAGGCTGAAGAAGGCCGGCTACAAGGGCGAGGAGATCTTCATCGAGACCACCGTCGCCTACACCGCGCAGGACAAGGCCATGTCCGAAGCCATCGCGGCCATGTGGAAGGACGTCGGCGTCAACGTCAAGGTCGAGGTGATCGAGTACTCGGTGCGCGCGCAGAAGAACCGTGAGAAGACCTTCAAGGGCATGTACTGGTCCGACCCGACCTCCACGCTCGGCGATCCGGACGGCATGATGTGGCGCCTGCTCGGCCCCGGCGGCCCGCAGGATTACTGGCGTGAGGCCAAGTTCGATGAGCTGGGCAACGCCGCGCGCTTCTCGGTCGACGAGAAGTTCCGCGCCGATGCCTACCGCGAGATGACCAAGGTCTTCCTCGAGAACTTCCCGTGGATCCCCGTGATCCAGCCCTACGAGGACTACGGCCTCCAGAAGTACGTGGAGTGGACCCCGAACCCGAACCAGCAGTTCGAGATCCGTCGCTTCAACTTCAAGTTCCGCCGCGCGTAGAGCTGCTCCCATCCCTCCCTCTCCCCCTCTTGGGGGAGAGGGCAGGGTGAGGGGGCTTTCCCCCATGCGCGGACTCCTCCCGTTCCTCGCCCAGCGGCTCTTCCGCGCCCTGATCGCCCTCTGGCTCGTCTCCACGGTCGTCTTCGTCGTCATGCGGCTCTCGGGCGACCCCGTGCCGCTCCTCCTCCCGCCCGACGCGCCCATCAGCGAGATGGAGCGCGTGCGCCACGAGCTGGGCCTCGACCGGCCGCTGCCGGTCCAATACGCGGTCTTCCTCGGCAACACGGTCAGGCTCGACTTCGGCAGGTCGCTGCACTTCCGCCAGCCGGCCTTCACCGTCGTGCGCGGCTACATCCTGGCCACGCTCGAGCTGGGTCTCACGGCCTTTGTGCTGGCGGCGGTCTTCGCCGTGCCGATCGGGCTCCTCTCAGCCATGAGGCGCAACTCCATCCTGGACCATGCGGCCATGGGTTTGGCGCTCATCGGCCAGTCGGCGCCGACCTTCTTTCTCGGCATCCTCTTCATCCTGCTGTTGGCGCTCAAGGCCGACCTCTTCCCCACCTCCGGGCGCGGCGGCTGGCAGCACCTGGTGCTCCCCGCGCTCACGCTCGGGGCCTTCACCATGGCCTCGATCGCCCGTCTGACGCGCTCGGCCGTCCTCGAGGTGCTGCGCGCCGACTACATCCGTACGGCGCGCGCCAAGGGACTCGGCGAGGTGATCGTCGTCGTCAAGCACACGCTCAAGAACGCCTCTATCCCGATTCTGACGATCACGGCGCTCCAGTTCGGCACGCTCCTGGGCGGCGCCGTGGTGACCGAGACGGTCTTCGCCTGGCCGGGCATCGGCCGGCTGGCCGTCCAGTCCATCTACAACCGAGACTACCCGGTGGTCCAGTGCACGGTCTTCCTCGCCGCGGTCATGTTCATCGTCATCAACTTCGCCGTGGATCTCCTCTATGGCGTCCTCGATCCCCGCGCCCGCGCCGGCTGAGCTGGTGCTGTCGGCGCTGCACGAGGCTCGCCCCCGCGGCAGGCGCATGCCCTGGCTCATGCGGCTGGGGCTCGGCTTCGTGGCGCTTCTTGCGCTGCTGGCGGTCGTGGCGCCGTGGGTGATCCCGCAGGACCCCGAGCGCCAGTCGCTGCGCACGCGGCTCCGGCCGCCGACGGTCGAGGGCGCTGACGGCCGCGCGCATCTCCTCGGTACGGACCACCTCGGGCGTGACATCCTCGCCCGCGTCATCTACGGCTCGCGGGTGTCGCTCGTGGTCGGCCTGTCGGCCGTGCTCGTGGGCGGCCTCATCGGCTCGGCGCTGGGCCTGGCGGCGGGGTACCGCGGCGGCCCTGTGGATGCCGTCATCATGACGGTGGCGGACGCCCAGCTGGCCTTCCCCTTCATCCTGCTCGCGATCGGCATCATCGCCGTCCTGGGCCCGAGCTTCCCGACGCTGGTCGTCGTCATCGGGCTCTCGGGCTGGGTCAGCTACGCGCGCATCCTCCGCGCCCAGGTGCTCGTGCTTCGCTCGCGCGAGTTCGTCGAGGCGATCCGCGCGCTCGGCGGCTCGACGGTGCGCGTCGTCCTGCGCCACGTCCTGCCCAACGTGTTGGCGTCGCTCGTCGTGGTCGCCACCCTCGAGCTGGCGCGCTCCATCGTGCTGGAGGCGACGCTGTCCTTTCTGGGGCTCGGGATCCAGCCGCCCACGCCCTCGTGGGGAGGCATGATCCAGGAGGGGCGTGACTACCTCGACTCGGCGTGGTGGATCTCGACTTGCCCCGGCATCGTGCTCATGATCACGACGATCGTGATCAGCCGCACGGGCGACTGGCTCCGGGACGTCCTCGACCCGACGTTGAGGGGCGAGTAGGCTGCGGGTGCCCGCTGTGCCCAGGCCCGGCTCCTTGACGGGCGCGGCGCCCCGTCACATTATGGGCCGATGAGAAGCGCGGCCCGCGGTGCCCTGGCGGCCCTTCTGTTGCTGGGGCTCGTCTGCGCGGCGATCGCAGAAGAGGTCCGGGTCTTCCACGGTCGCGTCATCTGGGTCCAGGGCACGACGATGGCCTTCGCACCCGACAGCGGGGGCAGCTTCGACGAGGACGTGTCGAAGGTCGATCAGACCTCCTACGAGTTTCTGAAAAGCGGCGACGCCATCACGGTCGTGGGGGTCGTCTCGGGCGACGGAAACAGGGTGATCGCCACCACCATCACGCCGGACCGGTAGGCCGCCCCCTCCCGGGCGCGCAGCCATCCTTCGTCCGGCTGCGGGATCTCCGCCCTGCTGCTCGCATCCATCGCGGCCGCGCAGCCGAAGCCGCTGCCGCTCGAGACGATCAGGCTCCCGCAGGGATTCGCGATCGAGCTGGTGGCCCACGTCGACAACGCTCAGACGGCTCGCTGCTGGTGTCCGACGATCTCGCCGGGGCGATCTACTGGATCACCTACCGCGGCTGACCTCCCGATTTCCGCGGCGAGGGTAGCACCGAGCCTTTCGCGCGGAAAGCGCCGCCGAATCGAGCATGGACCCACGATCCGGCCGCGATTCCCTCGTCACCGCCAGGCGGCGAAGGTCTGCCGGAGCTCAGCCGACGGGACCGTGTCACGCATATACGTGAACGATCCCTGCTCCTTCATTTCGCGGGCGCCCTTGAGGAAGGCCGCGAGCGCCAGGCGGGACAGGGCGCCGCCGACGCTGATGCGCTTCACCCCGGCTAGGGCCAGCTGCGCGACGGTGATCGACGGGTCGGCCGCGCTCATCACCACATTGACCGGCTTGCCGACGGCGGCGGTCACCGTGCGGATCGACGCGAGATCCCTGAGTCCCGGCGCGTAGAGCACCTCGGCGCCGGCCGCCTCGAAGGCCCGGAGCCGGCGGACCGTGTCGTCGAGGTCGCGACGGCCATGGAGAAAGTTCTCCGCCCGCGCCGTTAGCATGAACGGGGTGGGCAGCGACCGCGCCGCCTCCGCCGCTGCGCGCACGCGCTCCACCGCCAGCTCGAAGTCATAGATCGGATTCAGCGGGTCGCCCGTCGCGTCCTCGATGGAGCCGCCGACAACGCCCGCCTCGGCAGCCAGCCGGATCATCCCGGCGGCGGCCTCCGGCTCGTCGGCGTAGCAGTTCTCCAGATCCGCGTTGACGGGCAGGTCGGTGGCGCCCGCGATCGCCCGGCAGTTCGCCAGGACCTCGTCGCGGCTCACCGCTCCCGTGCCGTCGGCGCGCCCGAGCGAGTTCGCGAGCCCGAGGCTCGTCGTCGCGAGCGCCTCGAAGCCGAGCGAGGCCAGGAGCCGCGCGGTGCCGGCATCCCACGGGTTCGGGATCACGAAGGCCCCCGGGCGCTCATGCAGGGCCCGGAAGGCCGCTGACTTCTCCGCGTATGTGGCCATGTCGAGTTGTCCTTTCCGGAGTGAGTTGTTGGCCCGCGTCAGCGGGCGAGGGCGACGCAGATGACGCCGCTCGCGACGATGGCGGCGCCGACCAGGCGCTGGCCGAGGGCGCCCTCCTTGAACAGGAGACTCCCGATCAGCGCCGAGATCACGATGGAGACCTCGCGCCCCGCCACGACGTAGCCCGCCTTCGAAAGCCGGAAGGCGAAGAGCACGAGGAGATAGCCGCCCGGGCTCAGCACCCCCGACAGCAGCACCGCGACCCGGTTCTCGCGCCACTCGCGCGCGAGCGAGCCGCGGCGCGCCAGCACCGGCGGCAGCAGGGAGACGCAGCAGCCCACCATCATCGTCCAGAGGTAGGGCAGCGGGTTGATGTGCGACACGCCCACCTTGTCCACCAGCGAGTAGGACGCGATGCAGAATCCGGTGGCGACCGCCCATCCGGTGCCGGAGTTGAAGAGCGCATCCTCGCTCCAGGCGCCGCGCCGCCAGTGGAGCGCGAAGATCCCCGCGAGGATCAGCGCGATGCCCAGGATGCCGAGCGCCGAGAGCTGCTCGTTGAAGAAGTAGAAGGCGCCCGCGGGCACGAGCGCCACGCCCAGGCCCCGCGCCATCGGGTAGACGAGGGAGAAGTCCCCCGTCTGGTACGCCTTGCCGAGGACGAAGAAGTAGACGCTGTGGAGGATGACGGTGGCGACGACGAAGGGCAGGGCGCCCGGTGAGAAGCCGTCTCTCGCCAGCACGTAGAGCGCCGGCGGCGCCAGGAGCAGCGAGGAGAGCGCCCCCGCCCACCAGAGCATCGCCATCGGGTCGCGCGCGCGCTTGGCCATCGCGTTCCACGTCGCGTGGATGACTGCCGCGCCCAGCACCAGCATCAACGCCGCGCCTGTCACCGGCCAACCCTACGGGCGCCCCGGCGCCCGTGTCAACTCTCGTATAATGTCCCCAGACTCACTCTCAGGAGACCGGAGGTCTTTCCGTGCCCTACTCGCTGCGGTTGATCGAAGACACGCTCGCCCCCGGCGCGCGCTACAAGCCCGCGCTCGCCTCGGCCGCGGGCGTGCTCTACCTGGCGGCGGGAGACCTTCGCATCGAGGGCGGCGCCGCAAGCGGCCCGCTCGAGCCCGGCCGCGCGCATCTCGCCGCCAAGGTCGGCGCCGCCGTCGCCGGGGCCTCGGGCGCCCGCGTGCTCCGCTTTGAGCTGGTCCGCCAGCCGCCGCCTCCCGCGGGCGGCCGCGTGCTCCTCGAGCACCCGATGGCGCTGGACCCTCGCGCGTCGTGGCTCCTGCGCTGCGATCGCGTGGACTTCGACCGTGGCGGAATCGCCCTGCCGCACCGTCACCGGGGCGGCGGCATCCGCTGTCTCCTGAACGGGCGCCTCGACGTGACCGTAGGGCAGGGGACGGCGCGGGCCATGCGCCCGTGGGACGCGTGGTTCGAGAGCGGCAAGGAGCCGGTGCTGGCCGTGTCCGCCAAGGACGAGGAGACCTCGTTCATCCGGGTCTCCGTGCTGCCTGCCGAGATCCGCGGCAAGAGCTCCATGATGTACGTGGACCCGGGCGACGCCGCGCGCAGCAAGCCCCGGACGTACACGGTCTACGTGGATGAGCCCATCGCGCTCTGAGCGCGTCACCGCGCCGGGCGCGCCGGGCGCGGCCGCGCTCAAGGAGGCGGCGCGGGCGCTCACCGGCGGCCGCTTCGCCGAGGCGGAAAGCCTCTGCCGCGCGGCGCTCGCCGGCAATCCCCGCCACGCCCAGCTCCGCGCCACTCTCGGCGCGGCGCTCCGCCGCCAGCGCCGCCCGGAGGAGGCGGAGGCGGAGTTCCGCGAGGTGGCGCGGCTCTGGCCGCGCTCGCCCGCCGCGCATGTGGATCTGGGCGCGGTCCTGCTCGAGCAGCGCCGCTGGGGCGAGGCCGCGGCGGCCCTCCGCGCGGCGCTCGGTCTCGCGCCGCGCACGGTCGAGGCCCACTTCAAGCTCGGCCTGGCTCTGGAGCATATGCGGCTGTGGGCCGACGCCGAGGCCGCGTACCGTGAGGCGGCGCGGCTCAAGCCGCGGCATGCGCTGGCGCATCTGCGTCTCGGGCTCGTGTGCCGGCGCCAGGGTCGGGCGGCGGAAGAGGAAGCTGCGCTCCGCCACGCCGTCGGGCTGGCCCCGGCTCTGGCCGACGCGCACGTCAACCTCGCCCAGGCGCTTGCCGTTCAAGGGCGCTACGCCGAGGCCGAAGCCGCATTCCGCGAGGCCCTCGCCCGCGCTCCTCGCCACGCGATAGCGCACGACGGGCTGGGCGTGGTGCTGATGGCCCAGGGCCGTCTCGATGAGGCGGCCCACGCGCTTGAAGAAGCGCACCGTATCGAGCCGGCGCGGCTTCGGACCCTCGTCCACTTGGCCGATGCGCTCAGGCGCGCGCGTCGCTCTAGCCAGGCGGCGACGCGCTACCGCGAAGCGATCCGCCAGCGGCCGGGTCTCGCGCGGCTCCACGGCTGCCTGGGCCTCACGCTGTGGCGGCTCCGACGCTACGGCGAGGCGGCAGGCGCGTGGCGTGATGCGACGCGCCTGGAGTCCGCGCGCGGGCTATGGCACCGGTGGCTCGGGCTCGTCCTCGAGAGACTGGGCCGGCTACCCGATGCCGCGGCGGCCTTCGAGCAGGCGCTCCAGCTTGACGGTGACGACGTCGCGGCCTGGCTGGGTCTCGCGGCCGTGTGCCGGCGCCAGGGCGACTGGGAGCAGGAGGCACAGGCCTATGCGCGCGCGCTGGCGTTCCGTCCCACCGACGCCCACCTCTACGCGGAGCTCGGCGTCGCCTTCGAGGCCCAAGGGCTCGAGGCCAATGCCGAGGCCGCTTTCCGCGAGGCGGTGCGGCTCGCGCCCGAGAATCCCGACCACCACCTCGACCTCGGCATCGCGCTCGGCCGCCAGGGGCGCCACGCCGAGGCCGAAGCGGCCCTGCGCGAGGCCATACGGCTGAGCCCGTCCGACATCGTGGCCTGGGGCAACCTGGCATTGGGCCTGGGCCGCCAGGGGCGCTACGCGGAGTCCGAGGCGGCATATCGCGAGGCGTTGAGACTCAAGCCGGACGGCGCGGCGCTTCACCGGGGCCTGGGCATGGGTCTCTACTTCCTGGGACGCTACGAGCCGGCCGAGGCCGCGTTCCGCGAGGCGGTGAGGCTCAATCCCGCCTATGCGCGGGCATGGGCCGACCTGGGCGAGCTCCTGAGCGAGCAGGGAAGGCTCACCGAGGCCGCCGAGATATTCCGCGAGGCCGTTCGCGTCAAGCCGCAGCGGGTCGGATCGCACCGGGGCCTGGGGCGCGTCCTGCTGGCCCTGGGGCTCGATGCGGAAGCCGAGGCGGCGCTCCGCGAAGCCCTCAGGTTCCGCCCCGGAGACGCGCAGAGCCACTTCAATCTCTGGGCGGCGCTCGAGAAACAGGGCAAGCACGCCGAGTGCGAGGTGGCCTACCGCGAGGCCATACGGATCAGACCGGAGCACGCTGAGGCCCATGCACGGCTGGCCGCCGTGCTCGAGAGGCTCGGCCGAACGGATGAAGCCTTGGCCGCGTGCCGGGAAGCCGCGCGCCTGGAGCCCGGCGACGCGCGCTACCGCCACGCGCTGGACGCGCTCCGCCGAAGGATCCGAGCCTGATGCTCCTCGGCGTGGACCATTTCGTCATCGCCGTCGGCGATCTCGCGGCGGCGATGCGCGACTATGCGGCGCTCGGCTTTTCCGTCGTGCCGGGCGGTCGCCACGCCGCCGGCACCCACAATGCGCTCATCGCGCTCGCCGACGGCGCCTACATCGAGCTGATCGCCTTCCACGAGCCGTACCCTGAGCACCGCTGGTGGACGGCGCTCGGGCGCGGCGGCGGGCTCGTGGACTACTGCCTGCAGACCGACGACCTCGCCGCCGACACTGGGGCCTTCCGACGCGCCGGGGTAGCGATGACGGATCCGAAACCCTCGGTGCGCACGCGCCCCGACGGCTTTGCTGTCAGGTGGGTGCTGGCGCTCGCGGAAGGGCCGCAGCGCGGAGTCGCGCCATTTCTCATCCGAGATGACGGGCCGCGGGCCGAGCGCGTGCCGCCCGAGAGCCGACATGCTAACGGCGTCACGGGTCTCTCGGCGGTGACGGTGGCCGTGCCGAGCGTGGGCGAGGCGAGAGACTGGTACGAGGCGGTGCTGGGGCGCCCGGGCGAGGCGCTCCACCGCGACAACCTCGACGCCGACGGTGTGCGCTTCGCGATTGGCCCGCACGCGCTGGAATTCCTTCAGCCCAGAACCGAACGCGGGCAGCCCAGAACCGAACGCGGGCCGATCGGCCAGTGGGTCGATTCGCGCGGGCCCGGGACCTACGCCGCGCGCTTCACCGGGGGCCCGCCTGGCGCCGCGCTCGATCCGCACCTCACCCACGGCGCCCGGCTCAGCTTCGGGTGATCCGGGCTTCGGCTGCCCGGCGCATCGCTGCCGCGCTCGCCATGGCGGGTTGCGCCGCGGCGGCGCCATCGCTCGACGACGATCCCGCTGCTGTGGCGCGCCGTATCGCGGCCCGGGCGCGGGACGTCCAGATCGTCTATCTCGGCGAATCCCACGACAACCCCTACCACCACATGGACCAGGCGCGCGTGCTCGAGGCCATGCTGGCCGGAGGCGCGCGGCCGGCCCTCGCCTTCGAGATGCTGGCCCAGGACCAGCAGCCCGCGGCGGACGAGGCGTTGCGCGACGGCGCCGACCCGGCCGCGGCCGGAAAGCGTCTTGGGTGGGTTGACCGCCGCTGGCCCGACTTCGAGATGTACCGGCCGCTCTTCGACCAGGCAAGGCGCTACGGCCTGCCGGTCGTCGCGATCGACCTGGACCAGCAGACGGTGCACCGCATCGCCAAGGAAGGGCTGGGCGCCCTGCCCGCCGACGAGCGAAGCCGGCTCGTCTCGCGCCTGGCTCCGGAAGCCGATCGCGAGCGGGGCATCGCGCGCGACATCGAGGCCGCCCACTGCGGCCTCCTGCCGGCGGGCGCGGTGCCCGGCATGGTGGACGCCTGGCACGCGCGCAACGTCACCATGGCGCGGCGGATCCTCCAGGCTCTCGAGCGGGCGCCGCAGGTGGTGGTCATCGTCGGGCGAGGGCATCAGGCGCCGGGGGGGCTTGCCGATCAGGTCGACGCGCTGCGATCCGGTACCCGACAGCTGATCGTGGACTTTGTCGAGGCTGGGTCAGACGAGGCGGGACGGCCAGCGCCGGGCAGCCACATCGTCTGGCCAAGGCCTCCCGTCGAGCGTCCCGACCCCTGCGCGCCGCTCAGAAACCGCTAGGAGCGTGTCGGAGAAATGACCCGACTTCGATTTCGACGGGATCGAAACGCATTAGCGAGGCCGAGATCTTCGAACCTGAGCCAAATGTGCGATCGCATGTTCTGTTGCATACCGTCGAAACCCATTATTCCGACACGCTCCTAGGCCGGGTCGGGGGTCGTGTCCGCTTCTATGGCCGACACCCGCGCGTAGCTGATGCCGACCCTGGTGCCGTTCTGGTCGAGGATAAGGCCGTCCTGCGTGACCTGGGCCAGGATGCCCTTCATGGGATCAGGCGCGTTGCGCACGGCCACCAGGACGCGCTTGCCGAGGAGCGGCTCGGCCTCGGCCCTCCACATGGAGTCCAAATCCGACAACGCGCTCGCGGCCGCCGGCTTGAGCTCGGTGATGCGACCCATGCCGGGAACGACAAGCCCGCCGCGGCCGCCGGCGCCTGAGCGCCCCCTGACTGCGAAGGGACTGGGCCGCCCCGAGGGCGGCGCGGGGACCTGGCGCGATGCGCCGGCCGTGTGGCTTTCCGCCATCGGCCCGCTCGGACCGGGCTCGACGGCCATCGTGACGACCGGGCCCTGGGTCGCGCCGTGGGTCGCACCTGAGGGCGGCTGCGCTGACTCGTCGGCCTCGAGGTCGCGGAGGATGTCGGACAGCCGCGACATCATGACCGAGTAGATGTAGAAGCCGATCATGGAGAGGACCAGCGCCGAGCCCAGGCCGATCTGGGCGACGTTGTGGTGAAGCACGTCGAGGGCGTAGAGCGTGTAGGCGAAGAGGAGCAGCGGCAGGACGGAGATCAGCGCGAAGACGACCGAGGAAGCCCGTCTGAGCGTGTAGGTGCGGGTTTTGGCGGCTCTCGCCATGGCTCGACTCTAGCGCGGGAGCGTCGCAGGACGCACATTTTTCCTCGCCCCGACCCGCAGCCCGCCCCGCGCGCGGGCCCACATGGTAAAATCCGGCCGTGACCCGATCCCGGCGCGGGCTGCGCGAGATGCGCGGCTTCATCTTCGATCTCGACGGCTGCGTGTGGACCGGCGACGCGCTGATACCGGGCGCCGCCGACGTGCTGGCCCTCTTACGGAGCCAGGGCAGGGCGCTCACGTTCCTCACCAACAACTCGCGGGCACGCGCGGCGACCATGCAGGCCAAGCTCGAGCGGCTGGGCATCCAGGCGGCCGTGAACGAGGTGCTGACCCCGCTCGAGATCCTCGGTCGCGTGCTCGACACGCACGTCGGCCCGGCCTCGCGGGTGCTCGCCATTGGCGGCCCCGAGCTCGAAGCCGCGGTCGTGGACGGCTCGCACAGCCTGGTGCCCATGGACCACTACCGCGAGGCGCAGGCCGTGGTCGTCGGCAACGACTTCGACTTCTCCTACGAGCGGCTGACGGCCGCCTCTCGGGCCGTCGCCGGCGGGGCAGCCTTCCTCACGCCCAATCTCGATCCGCGGCTGCCCGTGGAGGGCGACGACTTCCTCCCGGGCTGCGGCGCGATCGTCGAGGCCGTGGCAGCCGCTGCGGGCTTGCGCCCGCTCGTCGTGGGCAAGCCGGAGCCGCCGTTGTTCGAGCTGGCGCTCGCGCGCATGGGGCTCACCGCCGAGGACGCGGCCATGGTGGGCGATAGCGTGGACTCCGACATCCGCGGGGCGCGCCGCGTGGGGCTGACGGCCGTGTTCCTGGCCCCAAAGGGCGGTCTCGACGGCGTCGCCCACTACATGGTCAAGTCCATGAGCCAGCTGCGCCGACTCCTGGAAACGCGCACTCCCTGATGCGGGTCCTGCTGCATTCCGGAGGACCGCTCGGCCCCGGCGGCCGGCGCGAGATCCTGGACTTCCTGGGCGGGCGCCACCGGGTAGCCTTCGTCACCGCCGCCAGCCTCCACGACGAGTCGGCCTATTTCGCCCGTGTCTAGAGCCTGCTCGGCGTCCCGCCGCCCGAGGGCGCGGGGCTCGAGCTCCTGCACCTCCGCTGGAACGACCGGCCGCTCGACGCGCTGGGGCGCGCCGAGGCGCTCTTTATGGGCGGGGGCAATACGTACGCGCTTCTCAAGCGGCTGCGCGAGGCCGGCCTCCTGCCTGCGATTCGGGCGAGGGTCGAGGCGGGCATGCCCTATGTCGGCGCGAGCGCGGGCTCCAACGTCGCGGGGCCGACGATCCTGTCGACCAATGACTGGAACGTGGTCGCGCTCGACCGCTTCGACGCCCTCGGGCTCGTCGGGTTCAACGTCAACCCGCACTACAAGGAGATCGATCCCGCCATGGCGCCGGGCAGCGAGACGCGGGACGACCGGATCCGGGAGTACAACGTCGTCAACGCCAATCCGGTCGTGGGGCTCGAGGAGGGAGCCATCGCGCGCCTCGAGGCTGGAACCGTCACGGCATGGGGCACGGCGAGGATCAAGATCTTCCGGCGAGGGCAGGAGCCGACCTGGCACCAGCCCGGCGAGCGGCTGCCGATCGAGGCCTGAGGCGCGCCGCTACTCCGCGCGCATCGTGGTCAGTGTGATGTTCTGGGCGCCGAGCGTGGCCGCAGCGCGGTCGACGCGCACGATGACCTGGATGGTCGCGAGCCGGTTGGGCGGGACGGTCGGCCCCGTCGGCGTGATGGACCAGGAGCGGGTGATGCCCGGCTCGGGCGTGTCCGTGCCGTTCGTCGTTCCGGGCACGAAGGGCTGGTTCTTCAGCTGCTCCATCATCTGCCGCGCGAAGGCCGTGGCCTTGGACTGGCCGCCGCCGGCGACCACACTGACCGAGCCCTGGGCGAGCATGCTCAGCAGCGCCACGAGGGACACCGCGAGGAACGTCACGGCCAGCATCACCTCGATGAGGGTCATGCCCGACTGATCTCCGCGCGGCCGCCGCATCACGGCCTCCCTAACTTCACTTCTGGGCCCACGGGCCGCGCAGGATCAGGACGCCCTGGGGCGTGCCGGGCGGCGGGTTCGTGTTGAACAGCGTGTCGTAGCTCCAGATGCGCGTGGGCGGCGTGTAGTAGTTGGTGCCGCCCGTGCCGCAGCAGCGCCAGAGCCCGGTCGCCTGCTGGCTGTGCCAGAGATCGACGATCGAGCCGCGGTACGTGAAGTTCTGGCCGTTCCAGTCCTCGAGGAAGCGGATGTCGTTCTCGAGCTGGCCGTTGCCGCTGCCGAAGGTCGATTCGACGGAGGGTCCCAGCGCGAAGGCGGCGTTGACCGTGGTCGCCGTGGCGGGCCGCGTGCTGGTCCCCAGCGCGCCCTTGGTGTCGCTGTTGTTCGCCGACCAGTTGTTCGACAGGACCGTGATGGAGTCGGCCAGGACCGCGGCCGGCACCTTGGCGACCGTGTTGTAGTCGCCACGGACGTACACGGGGTTCTCGGAGACCACGGTCAGCCCTTGCGACGGAAGCTGGGAACCGTTGACGAGCCTGACGGCGGTCCCGGGTGTGCCGGTCTTCGCGACGTAGAGGACGCCGTTGGCCGGCGCGGCGCCCGTGCTGCGCAGGAGCCCCACGTTGACCTCCACGATGGTCATCGTCCTCAGCTCGCGCATGTCGTAGAAGCTCTTGCTCGTGATGACGCCCGCGGGCAGTGAGACCGGGTTGTTGCTCATGTCGGTGGCCGCGCCGTCCACGATCCGGAGCCCCGACTTGGAGTACATCTTCGCCGCCTGGAGATCCGGCGCGTCGCCCCCGTCCGCGATCTCGATGAGCTGGTGGGCGATGACGTCCGGGTCCGAAGGGTTGTAGAAGAGTGCGGGGACGGGCGGGATGATCTGCCCCACGCCCATGGTCGTATCGCGCACCGTGTTGCCAAAGGTGCTGCTCGCCTGGGCCTGCCAGGCGGAGGGCGTCCAGGTGCTGCCGAAGCCCGGCTGGTAGTCGTGGTCGAAATTGAGCGGACGATACGTGCCGGCCGAGTCCTTGATCTGGGGGTTGTTGCCCCACGGGATCGAGCTGTCGCGCTTGATGCGCCGGAAGATGTCGCCCGCCGACGTGATGGTCGAATCGAAGGACAGCGTCGCGCCCGCGCCCATGTAGATGTTGCTGTTCGAGTGCACGCGGCCGTTGAAGGTCATGTTGGCGCCGGGCGCGATCTCGAGGTCCACGCCAGCGCCGTAGAAGACGCCGAACTGGAAGAGCGGCACCTGGACGTACCGGACGATCTGGCTCAGGCGGGACCGGGTGCCGTTCTGGCCCTGGACCTCCGAGGTGATGAGGTAGTCCGTCACCTGGCCGCTGAAGCCCGCGTACGGGCCCGTGGTGAAGGTCGTGGGATAGGAGTACGGCGGGGTCGGCACCACGCGGGTGACCGAGAACGTCGTGAAGGAGAGCTTGGGGTCGGGCAAGGTCGGCGCGGTGATGCCGGTCAACTGACCGCTCGTCGGCGTCGGGGTGCCGGCGAGGATGTCTCGCAGCGCGACGACGGCCGACTCGATCCCGGCCTCGGCGCCGTAGAAGGCCGCGCTGTACTGCTTCCAGCTGCCCGAGATGGTCAGCTCGGTCGTGCCCATGGCGACGAGGGTGAAGCCCAGGACCGAGAAGAGCAGCATGGCGATCATGGCCAGGGGCAGCACCGAGCCGCGCTCGGAGCGGCGCTCTTGACGGAGACGCGCGAGGGGCATCATGGGTGTCCTCCCCGCCCTCAGAGGTTCCTCGGGCGGACCGACGAGGTCAGGCTGAAGGTGCGCTGCTCAAGGGTGCCGGCCGACTGCGCGGTCATCGTCACCACGATGCGCCGGATATTGCCCAGGTTGGCGGGAAGGGCCCCGGGTGGAATGGCGATGTCGTTGACGTCGAAGTACGTCAGCGCGCAGGCCGTCACGCCCGTGGCGAGCGGCTGGAGCCCCGCGCCCGTCCCGGCGTCCTTGAAGATCGTGCTGACGCTGTCCCAGACGAAACGGACGAGCTTGGGCCGGCCCACCTGGACGCCCCGCGAATAGGCCACCGGCACTCCGGGCGGGCCGATGGTGATCACGGTGCCGGAGGCCGACCCCACGGTGCCGGTCGAAAACTGGTCGGTGTTGATGAGATAGATGGTGTCGCCCGCCGTGAAGCCCGAGGCATTCACGACGTTGAGCGTCGTGTCGCTGACGCTGGCGTTGGCCGTGAGCGTCGTTGACGCGGCGGTGAGATCGGCCCAGAAGCTGATGCTGGTGGGTGTCGCCGCCGTGATCTTGACGGCGGCGGGTGGGAAGCCCGCCCCGGCCAGCCTGAGGTCCTCCTCCAGAATCATGCCCGCCCGCGCGGCCTGCTGCGCCTGGGCGCGGCTGTCGCCGTCCTGGCTGACCTGGCTGCCCGTGGCGAGGACGCCGCCGACCGCGGCCAGGACCATGCCGAGGACGCCGCAGGAGACGAGGAGCTCGGTCAGGCTGAAGCCGCGCCGGTTGCCGAAGACGCGTAGGAGCGCGATCACGGACCCGCGGAGCGCAATCACGGACCCGCGGAGCGCAATCACGGAATGGTCACCTGGCCGGAGGGCTGCACCGTCACGGTGAGCGAGTTGCCGCTGCCGTGGTAGACGGTGACGACGCCCGAGGTGCTGGCGGTGCCGAACGCCGTGAACACGGGGGCCGGCCCGCTGAAGCTGACATTGTTGGAGAGTGCGATCACGCCCGAGGCGTTCGTGTCGGGCCCGACCCAGGGCGCGCCGGCGCAGGTGCCCTGGAGGAGCTGGAAGCCGCCGCCGACGGTCTGGACGCAGATGTTCTGGCGTGTGGTGATGGCGACCATTCGCGCCTGGCTCAGGATCGCGCGGATCTCCCGGGCGCTCCCGGTGACCGCCGCGGCGGGAAGGTAGGTCCAAGCGGTGGGCAGGGCCACGGTCGCCATGGCCCCGAGGACCGAGAGGCACACGAGAAGCTCCGAGAGCGAGAAGCCGGCGCTGCGGATCCGGTGCGGGCGTTCCGTAGATTGGCGCATGGCGACTGATCAAAGGAGCAACTTCCCTGCCACCGGCGCGCTCCGGCACGGGGGCGAGCAAACACGGGAAATGGCTGGCAAAGACGCGAGGGCTCCGATCGGGACGGGTCGCCGGAGCGTCAGATCCCGTGTCAGCGAATCTGACACAGTGTCAGGCAGCCAACAGCCCCCGCGCGCCCCCCGAGAGGCAGCTCATTGACAGCACGGGGCCGTCTGGCCATATTGGAGCGCCATGCCAGCCCTGCCCATCACCGATCTGACCACCGCCCACCTGTCCCTCTCCACCAGCCGCCTCGGTTTCCAGAAGCCGCTGGGCACCGCCACCAAGGCGCTGCCGTCACTCGACTACGTCACCGTCAGGCTCAAGGCGGGAGATCTCGAAGGACTCGGCTACGCTTTCACGCCCGGCCACGGCGCCCGCGCCATCCGCGCGTGCATCGAGGAGCTCAAGTCCGCCGTCGTCGGCGCCGAGGCTCTCGCTCCGCGCGATCTCTGGGAGGCCATGGCGCGCCGGCTCAGCTTCGTGGGACCCGAGGGCGTGGGCGCCTTCGCCATGGCCGCGGTGGACATCGCCTGCTGGGACCTGGCGGCGCAGGCGCACAAGGTGCCGCTCTACCGCCTGCTCGGCCACGAAGGCAGGCCGCTGCCCGTCTACGGCACGGTGGGGCTCCTCTCCCTCTCGCTGGACGAGCTCTGCCAGCAAACCTCCAAGATTCTCGAGAAGGGCGTCCACGGCGTGAAGGTCATGATCGGGCACCCGGACCCGCGCCAGGATCTCGAGCGGGTCCGCGCCGTGGCGTCACTGGTGGGGGCGACGCGGCGGCTGATGATCGACGCCAACTGCGCCTTCCGTACGGTGTCCGAGGCCCTCGACCGCATGGCCGTGCTGCGGGAGCTGCCCGTCTTCTGGATCGAGGAGCCGCTCCAGCCCTACCAGATCGAGGACCTCGGCCAGTTCCGGCGCCGCGCGCCCTTCAAGACCGCCGCGGGCGAGAGCCTCTATCTGCCGCAGGGCATCGGCCGGCTCGTGGAGCACGGCGTCGTCGACATCGCCCAGCCCGATATCCTGCGCATGGGCGGCATCACGCCCATGCTCCGCGCCTTCGGGCTCATCGAGGCGAAGAACCTGCCGGTGGCGCCGCACCACTTCCCGGAATTGATGACGCCGCTCCTGGGCGCCTCGCCCAACGCGCTCTACATCGAGTACCTGCCGTACTTCGTGGACGGGATCTTCGAGCAGGCGCCCGTGATCGACCGCGGCATGATCCGGCCGCTCGACGTGCCGGGCCACGGCATCCGGTTCCATCCCGACGTGCTGAAGACCGCGCAGTAGCGCGGGATCGGGGCGTCCAACCGGCCCGGCTGCGGAGCTAGGGCGCGGACAGCGTCACGAGCAACCGGTCGACGCCCTTCGCGAGGCAGCGCTTGATCTCGTCCCGGCAGGCGCGGTAGCGCTCTTCCCCCTGGTCGAAGGGGTCGCCGATGTCGCCCTCCTCGCCGGCGAACTCCTTCAAGGTGAAGACCGGCCGCCCCCGCGCTTCCTCGTACGTTTCAAGCATCTCCTTCTGCTGCGCGGTCATGGTCAGGATCAGGTCCGCCTCGGCGATCACGTCGCGGTGCCGCCGGAGGTCCGTCGACGTCATCGCGTCCTCGGCGAGATGGATCCCGTCTTCGCGGAGGACGATCCGCGCGTCGAGCGAGGGGATCATCCCGTCTCGGGCGTGGTTGGCGATCCCTCCCGAGCGCACCAGCACGCGCCCGCGGGCCTCGCGCTCGGCGAGCATTTTCTCGAGGAGCACGTGGGCCATCACGCTGCGGCAGGTGTTGGCGTGGCAGACGAGGAGGACGGTCCTCACCGCTCTTCCCGGGGCCACTGCCAGAAGCGGACGCCGCGCCCGACCTCTTTCCACTCGTCCTTGGAGCGCTCGGTCAGGCTCTTGCCGAAGAGCGTCCCCGGCGGTTCGTGGAGGCCCGGGCCGAACGTCTCGGGCAGGAGCTTCACCAGCTCCTCGGGGTCGAGCCGGCGGTCGGCGTCGATGCGGCGGATCGCCTGCGGCTGGGCCAGGAGTGTGTAGCCGTAGCCGAAGGAATGGAAGACCTGCCCGTTGACGTGGGCCGCGGCATCGCTCGCCAGGAAGACGACGAGCGGCGCCACGTTGTCCGGGTCGCGCTCGGTGCCGATGGCCTGCTCGCTCGGCCACTTGCCCGTCTCGTCGAAGATCTTCTTGCCTCTGGGAGTCGAGTCGATCATGCGGGTCGCGCCGCTCGGCATGATCGCGTTGGCCGTCACGTTGTACTTCGCCATCGCGTTCGCCGTCGACCAGGTCAGGCCGATGATGCCCGCCTTCGCGGCGCCGTAGTTGGGCTGGCCGGGCGAGCCGAGCGCCGAAACCGACGACATGCTGATGATGCGGCCGGCCTTCTGCTCGCGCATCGCGATGGAGGCGGCGCGGGTGCAGAAGAAGGTGCCGTCGAGATGGACTGCCAAGACGGCGTCCCACTCTTCCTTGCTCATGTTGAAGATCATGCGGTCGCGCAGGATGCCGGCCACGTTCACGAGGATGTCGATCCGGCCCCACGCCTTGACCGCCTGCTCGACCATCTCCGTCGCCTGCTTGAAGTCGGCGACCGACCCGTAGTTGGGGACGGCGGTGCCGCCCGCCTTCACGATCTCGTCCACCACCGTGGCGGCCGGACCCGTCGCCACGCCTTCGCCGTCGAGCCCCGTGCCGAGGTCGTTGACGACGACCTTCGCGCCCGCCTTCGCCAGCGCGAGCGCGATGCCCCGGCCGATGCCCCGTCCGGCTCCCGTTACCACCGCGGTCTTTCCCTCGAGCATTCCCATGGTCACTCCCGTGGTTGTCGCTGGTAAGAGTTGTCCCCGGTCAACGTCGCCCGATCATCCCCAAAGGGGTCATCCCCAAAGGGGTCATCCCCAAAGGGGTCATCCCCAAAGGGGTTATCCCCAAAGGGGTTATCCCCAAAGGGGTTATCCAATGAAGAGGCCGCCATTCGGGGAGAGCCACTGGCCCGTGAAGAAGGAGCTGTCGTCGGAGGCGAGGAAGAGCGCCGTCTGCGCGACCTCGCCAGGCTCCGCGTAGCGGCCGAGCGGCGTCCGCCCGATGACGGCCTTGCGCATCAGGTCGGACATGGGCTGCGTCATGGGCGTATCGATGAACCCGGGACAGATCGCGTTCACCCGGATCTTCCGCGAGCCGACCTCCCGGGCGACCGCCCGCGTGAAGCCGAGGATGCCCGCCTTGGCCGCGCTGTAGTGCGGCACGTTCTCGAGGCCCATGAGCCCGGCGACGCTCGACAGGTTGATGATGACACCCTGGTCGCGGCGGCTCATCAGGCGGAGCGCCTCCCGCGTGCAGAAGAAGGTGCCGTTGAGATGCACCGCGATCATCCGGTGCCAGGTCTCGTCCGTCATCGTCTGCGTGATGTCGCAGTGGGTCTGAATGCCCTGGCCGCTCAGGAGCTCCATGATCCGGGCGTCGGATCGATCACGGAGCGTGTCGCGATCCGCCGAGGATGTCCCGGCGCTGCCGATGCCCGCGTTGTTGACGAGCACGTCGAGCGACCCGAACTCGCGCTCGACCTCGGCGAACATCGCCTTGACCTGCGCGCTGTCGGCCACGTCGGCCTGGATCGCGCGGGCGCCCGATCCCGCCGCGCCCAGCTTCTCCACGGTCTCCCGGGCGGCCTTCTCGTTCACATCGTTCGCGATGACCCGCGCGCCTTCCTCAGCGAACAGCGTTGCGATCGCGCGGCCGATCCCCGAGCCTGCGCCCGTGATGAGGGCGATCCGGTCTTTAAGTTTCACGCGCGATCGGTCAACGATCGAGCCAGGCCGCCATCAGGCGCCCGCCGTAGTCGTGGCCGATGTTCGGGCCGAAGTTCTTGACGTACGGCTCCCAGGCCGCCATCGCGCTGACGGACGGGCCATAGAGGCCCAAGACCTGCTGGGAGACGTAGCGTTGGATGTCGTAGATGATCTCCCGGCGCCTGGCGACGTTGAAGGTGCGGCGCTGGAGCCGGATCATCTCGGTGAGCTTGGGATCGTTCACGCCGGAGGCGTTGAGCGCTTGCCCCGGGATGAAGGTGCGGTAGAGGTAGCTGTCGGGGTCGGTCCAGGCGCCGAAGAGCCCGCAGCCCATCTTGTCGAACTTGCCGAAGATGGTGCTCGAGATGAAGGCGCCGTACTCCTTGAGCTTGATCTCGGCCTCGATTCCGGCTTTCTTCCAGCCCGCCACGGTGACCTCCACCGCGTCCATGTAGTCGGGCCCGTAGCCGGCCGTCGTCTCGAGGGTGGTCTTGAACCCGCTCGCGTAGCCGACCTCGGCGAGGAGGCGCTTGGCCGCGGCCGGGTCGAACTCGTAGAGCCTGCGGCCCTCGGCCGGGAGCTGATCGATGGGGATGGACCAGTCCTTGAGGGCGGCGGGAATGGCCGGGTTGGGCGCCCCTCGCCCCTGGGACCAGGCGTTGGTCTCGAGCACCTCCCTCCAGTTCGTGGCCATGGCGAGGGCCCGACGCACCCGCACGTCCTTGAACGGCTCCTGGTCGAGGTGCGTCCAGGTGATGCCGCCGAAGACCACGATGTAGTCCTGCATCTGGAGCCCCGGCTTGCGCTGCTTGGCCGCCTCGAGGTCGCTCCGGCGCACGACCATCCCGTACTCGGGCGCGAAGTCGTACCGGCCGGCCAGCCACGCGGCGAACGCCGAGGCCGGGTCGGTCTCGATCGCCATGTCCACGCCGTCGGCGTAGGGCAGTCCGGGGATGAAGTAGTTGGGGTTGCGCACGAAGGTAAAGCGCAGGTTCGGCTCGTAGCGCTCGAGCATCCAGGGTCCGGTGCCGATGCAGGTCTCGGGTTTCTTGAGATCCCCGTGCTGCTCGACGACCTCCTTGGCGATGATCCAGGTCGAGGTCGAGGCCAGCGCCTCGAGCAGCCAGGCGAACGGCTCCTTGAGCGTGAATTTGACCGTGTACTTGTCGAGCGCCTCGACCTTGTCCACCTGTTCGAGCATCCCGCGGTTGGGATTGGTCGGGCCCATGAAGCGCTCGAAGGTGTACTTGACGTCTTCGGCCGTCACCTCGCGCCCGTTGACCGGCGGCTTCGGGTGCCACCGCACGCCGCGGCGGAGCTTGAAAATGTACGTGGTGTCGTTGGGCTGGGTCCACGACTCGGCCAGGTCGGGCTCGAGCGGCTGCGTCCCGGGCTTCACCGACGGGCCGGCCTTCACCCTGACGAGTCGGCTGTGGGTGAAGGACAGCGGCACCATGGTGGTGAACGCCACCGTCTGCTGCGGATCGAAGTGGGGCGGGGCAAGGGTGAAGCGGACGCGGAAGGTGCCGCCGCGCTTGGGCGTCTGGGCATCGGCGCTGCCCGGATCGAACAGATGCAGGCCGGAGCCCGCGGCGCCTGCCGCGGCCGCGATGCCTCCGAGCTTGAGCAGGTCCCGACGGCTGACGGAGGAAACAAGAGGATTGTCCATGTCTGTTCCTCCTCCTGTGGTCAGAACGTGACCGGGAGCGTCTTGAGCCCGCGGAGCACGGAGGACTCCCGCCACTCCGGAGTGTCCGAGACGAGCTTGAGCGCCGGCATGCGGCGCAGCAGGGTGCCGATGGCGACCTGGCCCTCGATACGGGCCAGCGGGGCGCCGAGGCAGAAGTGGATGCCGAAGCCGAAAGCGATGTGCCGGTTTTCCCGCCGGGCGACGTCGAGGCGGTCGGGGTCGGGGAAGTGCGCCGGGTCCCGGTTGGCCGCGCCGATGACGGCCGCGACGATCGAGCCCTTGGGGATCTGCCTGCCGCCGATCTCGACATCCGCCATGGTCCTGCGCCCCGTCCGCTGCACGGGCCCGTCGTAGCGCAGCAGCTCCACGACGGCCGTTGGGATCAGCGCCGGGTCGTTCGCGAGCGCCCGCAGCTCCGCGGGATGCCGGAGCAGCGCGAGGACGCCGTTGCCGATCAGGTTGACCGTGGTTTCGTGGCCCGCGATGAGCAGCAGCACGCAGGTGGCGACGAGCTCCGGTTCGCTGAGCTTGTCGCCCTGTTCCTCGGCGGCGATCAAGGCCGAGAGCAGGTCCGGCTGGGGACTCTTTCGGCGCACCGCAATGAGCGAGCGGAAATACTCTCTCAGCGCGTCGCCGGCCTCCTGGCCGCGCGTGATGACGTCCGACCCGGCCGGGAGGATCGACGCATCGAGGCTTCGCGCGATGTCCGCAGACCACTGCTTGAAGACATCCTGGTCGGCCGTGGGCACGCCGAGCATCTCGCAGATGACCGTCACCGGGAGCGGGTAGGCGAGGTCCTCGATCACGTCCATGCCGCGGGCGCCCTCGACCCTGTCCAGCAGCCCGTCGACGATCTCCTGGATATGTGGGCGCATCGCCTCCACGACCCGCGGCGTGAACGCCCGGCTGACGAGCGCGCGCAGGCGGGTGTGGTCGGGCGGGTCCCGGAAGAGCATGTCGCGGGTGTTCGCGGGGCGAACGGATCCTGCGCCGAGCCGGGCCTCCATGAGCTCGGCCATGCCCTCGCGGCCGAAGCGCGGGTCGCGCAGCACCATGACCGTGTCGTCGTAGCGCGTCAGGATCCAGATGCCGAGCGGGCTCTGATGGACGGGGTCTTCCTCTCTCAGCCGGCGGTAGAACGGGTATGGATCCGCGTGGAACTCCGGCAGGAGCGGGTTAAACACGACCTCGCTGGACGCCACCTTGAGCCCGCCTTTCAGAGCTGGATGCGAAGACTGGCGGGAGTCTACGCGGGTTTGGGGAGCCGTGTCAAAGGCCCTCTCTCAGCCCGGTTTGGTGACGCCGAGGCGCCACTTGAGAACCTTGCCCGTCGCGCTTTTGGGCAGCTCGCCCACGAGGGTCACGCTGCGCGGGTACTTGAAGGCGGCCAACCGCTCGCGGCAGAAGGCCACCAGCTCGTCCGCGTCGGCGCGGGCGCCGGGCCGCAGCGTGACGAAGGCCGCCACTTCCTCCCCCAGCTCGGGGTGCGGTGTCCCGATCACGGCGGCCTCCGCCACCGCGGGGTGATCCAGCAGCGCGGCCTCGACCTCGCCGGGCACCACGGAGTAGCCGCCGCGAAGGATCAGGTCCTTCTTTCGTCCCACGACGCTCACAAACCCTTCGGGCGAGATTGTCGCCAGGTCGCCGGTCTTGAACCACCCGTCCTGGATGACCGCACGGGTTTCCTCCTCGGCGCGAAAATAGCCGTCCATCGCGGCGGGCGTGCGGATCCAGAGCTCGCCGGCCTCGCCTGGCGCGAGCGTTTGTCCTTCGGGGTCGACCACGCGCGCCTCGACGCCGGGCACCGGTCGGCCGATGGCGTCGGGCAGGTCGGTCGCGTCGTCGGCGAGGTACGAGATCGGGCGGAAGAGCTCGGTCATTCCGTAGCCGCGCACGATCCTCACGCCGGTGCGCCGCCGCCACGCCTGGCTGAGCTCCCACGGGCAAGGCGCCGCCCCCGACACCGCCAGGCGCAGGCTCGAGCATGCCGCCTCCGAGACACCGGGGACCTCGAGCATCCGCTGGAACATGGTCGCGACGGCGGGGAGGACCGTGACTCCGTGGCGCGCGATGGCGCGCAGCGTCTCCTCGGGAGAGAAGCGCTCCTGGATCGCCACGGTGGCGCCCGCGAGCAGCGGCGCCAGGAGCGCCCCGTTGAGCCCGAAGGAATGTGCGAGCGGCAGCGCGGCCAGCACGACGTCCTGCGGCGTGAGGCGCATCACGGGCCCGGCCCATGATGCGTTGGCTTTGCTCAGCGCGGCGTGGGAGAGGACGGCGCCCTTGGGCCGGCCCGCGCTGCCCGAGGTGTAGAGGATGAGGGCGGGCGCCTTGCCGTCCGCGCTGTCCGTCACAGCCTCCTCCTCCCGCACCTCCTCCTCGCCCACCTCGTCCACGATCAGGGCGGGCCCAAGGTGGGCCAGGATCCTGTCGCGCTCGCCGGCCGCGAGGAGCGGGTTGAGCGGCGCCACCGTCGCGCCCAGCTTGAGCGCGCCCCACAGAGCTGCGACGAAGCCCCAGCCGTTCGGCAGCAGGAGCGCGACCGTGTCGCCGGCGCGGACTCCCTGGCGCGAGAGCCGCCGCGCCAGTCCGCCCGCCCGCAGGTCGAGCTCGCGCCACGTGAGCGCGCCGCCGTCCCAGACGAGGGCGGGGGCGTCGGGCCGCCGGCGCGCGGCGGCGTCGAGCAGCGCGGCGAAGCTCTCCGTCACTGAAGCCCGAAGTCCTTCAAGGTGATCCGCTTCCAGGCCTCGGGCGGCACGCGGTGGCGCGGCGTGTAAGCGGCGAGCGACGGCTTGGCCGTCGCGTCCACGCCCCACTTGGCGGAGTAGCCGTCTTCCTTGGTCGAGGGATCGAGGTCTGAGCCGCGCGCGTGGGTGATGATGGCGATGTCCCGGTCGGGCTGGCAGCGCGTCGCGATCGCCCACGTGACCTGCCGGTCGTCGAAGATGTCCACGTCCTGGTCGACCATGACCACGCGCTTCATGTAGAGGTCGGCGCCCAGGACCGAAAGGATGGCGTTCTTGGCCTGGCCCGGCAGCCGCTGCTCGATCGAGACGTAGCAGGTGAACGGGCCCGGGACGCGGACGGCCTTGACCGAGGGCACCATGGCGCGCACGGCGCGGTAGAGGTTGGCCTCCATCGGGATCGTCGAGAGCAGCATGTGGTCGAGGTGGGCGACCGAGATGTCCTGGAAGAAGGCGCCCGCGCGGTGGGTGATGGCCTTGACCTTGACCACCTCGCGTGGGCGCTCGCCCAGGCTGTAGCCGGTGAACTCGCCGAAGGGGCCCTCGGGCGTGCGCGCGCCCGGAAGGATGTCCGCTTCGATGATCATTTCCGCGTGCGCCGGCACCAGCACGTCGGAGGTCTCGCACTTGACGAGCTCGAGCGGCTCCCGCAGCAGCGCGCCCATGATGGCGCGCTCGTCCTCGTCGATCGAGCCGATCGCCAGCGCGCCGAGCGCGATCGCGGGATGCACGCCGATGGCGAAGGCCACGGGCAGGGGCTCGCCGCGGGACTCGGCGATCCTCTGGAACTCCCAGAGGTGCTTGCCCGCCGTCAGGTGGATGGACGTCGTGTCGCGCCCCTTGATCATCAGCCGGTTGTAGGCGCAGTTCCAGATCTCGCGCGTGGGGTCCTTGGCAAAGGAGATCGCGGCCGTCAGGTATGCGCCCGCGTCCCCCTCGTGGTGGAGGATCTGTGGCAGATCGTAGAGGTTGATTTTGTCACCCGTGAGCACCACGTCCTTGCACGGCCCGCCTTTCACGATCGTCGGCGGGATGGGCTTGTCCATGGCGCGCAGGTACGTCGCGAGCATCTGGTCGGGAGCCGCGCCCATGGCGAGCGCCAGGCGGGAGCGGCTCGCGTGGAGGTTGGTCAGCACCGGGAACTTCGTGCCCTTCATGCGTTCGCAGATCAGCACCGGGCGGCGGCGCGCCTCGCGCTCGAGCTTGACCACGAGCGCGGTCAGCTCGTACGCGGGGTCGATCTCCTTCGAGATCACGACGATTTCCTCGGGCTTGCTGCGCTTGATCAGGTCGAGATACGCGGGAAGGTCTTGAGCCATCGGTCGCTCCTTCAGTTCGAGCGTTGGATCCAGGGACAGCCCACGCGCTCCAGCCACTGGAGCAGCCAGGTTGAGGCGACGCCGAGCAGGCCGAAAGTGACCACGCCCGCGAACACCTGCTTGGTGTCGAGGAGCTGGAAGGCTTCCCAGAGGAGGAAGCCGAGCCCCGCCTTGGTCGCCTCGATCTCGGTGATGAAGACGAGGATGAGCGCCATGCCCGCGCCGAGCCGGAGCCCGGTGAAGATGTTGGGCAGCGCGCCGGGCAGGATGACCTTGGTGAAGATCTGCAGCCGGCCCGCGCCGAGGTCGTGGGCGGCTTTGAGCAGGACGGGGTTGATGGACTTCACCCCCGCCATGGTGTTGACCAGCACGAGGAAGAGCACGCCGATCGCGATCGTCGCGATCTTGGACGGGTCACCCAGGCCGAACCAGAGCAGGAAGAGCGGGAAGAGCGCCGACTTGGGAATGGGGTAGACGGCCGCGACCCACGGGTCGAGCAGATCCTCGATCCAGCCGATCGCTCCGGCCAAGAGGCCCAGGAAGACGCCCACGGCGGCGCCGTAGACGAAGCCCTGCACCACGCGGTTGAGACTCACGAGCACGGCCCAGGGCAGCTGGCCCGATCGCGTCAGATCCCACATGGTGGCGAGGACTGAGAGCGGCGCGGGCAGGAAGAGCTCGCTGAGCCTTCCCGTCTGGACGAGGAGCTGCCACGCGACGAGAAGCCCCAGGACCGAGGCGATTTTCCGGAGGTGTGACGCGGTCATGTCACCATCGCCCGCTGGACCTCTTCGCTGAGCTCGGTGTCGAGGCGGTCGAGCATGTCCGCTTCCGCCCGTCCCGTCAGGTGGCGCGGGCGCGCGAGGGGCACGTCCACGATGTGCCTGATCCGGCCTGGGTGCGCCGTCATGAGGACGATGCGGCTGCCGAGAAGCACCGCCTCCTGCAGGCTGTGCGTGACGTAGACGAAGGTCTTGCCGGTCTCGCCCCAGATGCGCAGGAGCTCGTCCTGGAGGACTCGCCGCGTCTGGGCGTCGAGGGCCGCCAGCGGCTCGTCGAAGAGGACGATCTGGGGATCGTTGGCGAGCGCCCGCGCGAGCGCGACGCGCTGCCGCATCCCGCCGGAGAGCTCGTGGGGGTAGCGGTGCTCGGCGCCCTTGAGGTTGACCAGATCGATCAGCCGCCGCGCCCGCTCCTCGCGCTCGCCGCGAGCCACGTGTCGCACCTCGGGGCCGAAGACGATGTTGCCCATCACGGTCCGCCACGGGAAGAGGGCATAGTCCTGGAAGACCATGCTCGTCAGCTTGCCGTTGGGCTTGGCGCAGGGCGAGACGCCGCGCGTAACAGATGGAAAGCGGATCTCACCCGACGACGGCGCCTCGAGGCCGGCGATGATCTGGAGGAGCGTGGACTTGCCGCAGCCCGACGGCCCGAGCAGGATCAGGAACTCGCCGGGCGCCACGTCGAGAGTGATGGACTCGAGCGCGCTCACGCGCTCGCCGGTGCGCTCGATGAGCCAGACCTTGCCGACGTCGCGGAGGGCGAGGAGCACGCGTCCCGCCTACTCGAGGAAGGAGAGGTCGACCACCCGCTCCATCGGGACCTTCTCCTTCACCCACCCCATTTGGTGGAACCAGTCCTGGAGCGTGGCCAGGTCCTGCACCCGCGGGCGCGCGCCGGGGTCGACGTAGAAGGGGATCGTGGCCTGGATTGTCTCGACGGGGACCTTGGTGTGCTTCGACAGGATCCCGGCGACCTCGGGATCCTTGAGCCCGCGCTGGCTGTAGTACTTGATGCCCTGGACGTAGGCCTGCAGGAACTCCCGCGCCACTTTCGGGCGCTCCTTGATGAACTTGCCCGCGTACATGATCACGCCCACCTGGAAGGTGGCGACGGCAGGGGTCTGCTCGGTGAGGAAGAGGCGCACGCCGGCCTTCTGCTGCTCGGCCTGCACGCCCCAGGGCTCGGGCGCGATGGCGGCGTCCACGGCCTTGCTCGCGAGCGCCTTGATGGCGTCGGGATAGGACAGGTACACGACGTCGACCGCGTCGAAGCCCAGGCCGGCCTGCTCGAGCAACTTGGCGAGGAGGTAGTCGAGGGTGATGCCCTTGGCGCCGTTCGCCACCTTGAGGCCCTTGAGGTCCTTGATGGACTTGACACGGCCGGAATCGACGAGGTCCTTGCGGACGATCACCGGGACGAAGCTCCCGCCGGGGCGCAGCTGCCCCTTGTCGGCCACGACCCTGAAGTCCATGCCGCCCGCGATGGCGTTGTAGAGCCCGGCCGAGGGCGCGCCGACGGCGACGTCGAGCTGCCCCGTGGCGAGCGGGGCGATCATCTTGCCCGCCGAGGCGAAGCGCTCGGTCTCCACCGTGATGCCCCGAGCCTGGAAGTAGCCCTTCTCGATCGCGATGTAGAGCCCGGCGTTCGTGATCGCGGGCAGGTCGCCCATCCTGACGACCTCGGCCGCAAAGGCCGGGAGCGGAACCGCGAGAGATGCAGCCAGGGCGGCGAGGCGGATCCACCGGCGCGCGAACAGTGTCACGGGTTGGCCTCCTAGTGGGGGGTGCGGCGCTAGATTACGCGGGTGGGCGAACGGATTCAAGCGCGCGACACTCGCACCGTCAGAGCTTCGGCATGACCTCGCGCGCGAAGAGCTCGAGGCCTGGGAGATCTTCCTGGTCGAGCGTCTGGAGCAGCACGCGCTGGAGCCCGGCCTGCTTCCAGGCCTTGAGGTCCGCGACGATGCGCTCCGGCGAGCCCGCGAGGAAGGACGCCGCGTGCCACGCGGCCTCGTCGGCGGGCAGCGCGGGGAAGATGGCGCGCATGCCGGCGATACGGTTCGCGACCTCGGCCGAATCGCGCCCGATGGCGCAGGGGATCATCAACGAGCGCGCGATGGCCTCGGGGTCGCGGCCGAAGGCGCGGCTGTGCTCGGCCAGCACGGCGCGCTTCTGGACGAAGCCGGGGATGTCCACGCGCGTCACGTTCCACTCATCCGCGAACTCGGCGACGATCTTGAGCGTGCGCTTCTCGCCGCGCCCGCCGATGACGATGCGGTAGCGGCCCGTTGCGGGCAGGGGGAAGCTCTCGGCCTTCTCCAACGGGAAGTGCGGCTGCTTGAACGTGACAGGCTGGCCCTTCTCGAGCGAGCGGATGAGCCGCGCGCCCGCCTCGAGCCTGTCGAGCCGCTCCTTGACCGTCAGGAAGGGCACGCCGAACATCCGGTGCTCGTGCTCGTTCCAGCCGGCGCCGAGGCCGAGATCCAGCCGGCCGCCCGAGAGGGTGTCCACCGCCGCGGCCATCTTGGCGAGGAGCGCCGGGTGGTAGAAGGTCAGCGGCGAGACCATAGGGCCGAAGCGGATGCGCTTCGTGCGGAGCGCGAGCGCCGTCAGCGACGTCCACGTCTCGAGCGACGGCCGCTTGGACTCGCCGCCGAGGCCCGTGAGATGGTCGGAGCGGCACAGCGACTCGTAGCCCAGGTCCTCGGCCGCCTGCGCCAGCCGGAACCAGCGCTCCCACGTGAGCCCTTCCTGCCCTTCGATCATGATCCCTACCTTCATGGCATGATCCCGACCTTCATGGATGTGCCTCCTTGGCCTGACGCGTGGCCCGGCTTGACACCTTACAGCATCAGGGGCTCAATGGGGCCGCCATGTGGCACTGGGCCAATTTGCTTCGCCATACTTCGTTCTCGCTCGTCGGCAGCCCTCAACGTACACCCACGTACGTCTCGGGCTGCCGACTCACGCGGGCCTCGTCTGGCTCGCAACTTGACCCAGTGCCTGCGCCGACTGACCCGTGACGCAGCCGCGACTGCTCCTGCTGGTCCCGACGACGACCTACCGCACCGAGGACTTCGTGGAGGCGGCGCGCCGCCTCGACGTGGACCTGGTGGTGGCGGCGGAGCGGCCTAACACGCTGGCCGCAGCCCTCCCGGATCATCTCCTGTCGCTGCCGTTCGGCGACCCGGCTGCCGCCGCCGCGCTCATGCGCGACTACGCGCGCACCCGCCCGGTCGCCGCCGTCGTGCCCGTGGACGACGCGACCACCGTGGTGGGCGCCGCCATCGGCCAGGCGCTGGGGCTCCGCGCCAACGCGCTCTCCGCAGTCGCCGCCACGCGGAACAAGCAGGCCATGCGAGAGGCGCTGGCGCGGGGTGGGGTGCGCCAGCCCGGCTTCGCGGTCTTCTCCGTCACGGACGACCCGCAGGCCGTCGCGGCGCGCGCGCGCTTCCCGTGCGTGCTCAAGCCGCTCGTCCTCTCGGCGAGCCGCGGCGTCATCCGCGCCGACACGCGGGCCGAGTTCGCCGCGTCGTGGACACGCATCGCGGCCATCCTCAGCGAGTCCGATGTCCAGGCGCTGGGAGACGGCGCGTCGAAGATCCTCGTGGAGGATTTCGTGCCGGGCGTCGAGGTGTCGCTCGAGGGGATGCTGACGGAAGGGAGCCTGGCGACGCTGGCAATCTTCGACAAGCCGGATCCGCTCGACGGGCCCTTCTTCGAGGAGACGATCTACGTCACGCCCTCCCGGCTGCCCGAGGTGACCCAAAGGGCGGTCGCTGCGTCTGCGGGGCAGGCCGCCCGGGCGCTCGGGCTTTCAGACGGGCCCGTCCACGCCGAGATGCGTATTAATGATGCGGGGCCCTGGCTCATCGAACTGGCCGCGCGCTCCATCGGGGGGCTGTGCTCGCGCACGCTGCGCTTCGGCACCGGGATGTCGCTCGAGGAGATCATCCTGCGCCACGCGCTGGGCTGGCCGATCGCCTCGCTCGAGCGTGAGCGTCCCGCCGCGGGCGTCATGATGATCCCGATCCCGCGCGGCGGCATCCTCGAAGAGGTCCGCGGCCTCGACGCCGCGCGGGCCGTCGCCGGTATCGAGGACGTCACCATCTCCATCCCCAAGGGCCACCCGGTCGTCCCGCTGCCCGAGGGATCGCGCTATCTCGGCTTCATCTTCTCCCGCGCCACGACGCCCGCCGATGCCGAAGCCTCGCTGCGCCACGCCCACGCACTGCTGGACTTCACCATCCGTTAACCGACGCCCTCCAAGCTGACCAGCGCCTCAAGCACGCGCGGAGAGCGTAAGGCGTAGCCGGGCTTTCGACTCGGACACCCTGCGCTCGCCGCGCGGCCCCGGTGGCTGCTGACGGCCCGAGAGCTGAAGGGGGGGCGATGGCCTTCCCGGCTCTCGAGGCTGACGGCCGCGAGCCTGCTCTGGGCCCTGTCTCGCCGTTCGCCCGGCGGGCGCCGTTTAGCGCTGGGCGGGCGGGGGCGGCTGCGTCTCGCCCCGATTCGGCGAGAGCCGATTGGCGGGCTCACCCGGAAGCGGATGACGGGCCGGCGGGGCCGCCGCCTCGGGACGACGGGCAGGGGCCGGAGGCGCTGTCGCGGGAGCGGCCGGCGACGGGGGCGCACCCGGTGACGGGGCAACCACCTGCGACTTCTCGGGACGACGGGCCGGAGCCGGAGGCGCTGTCGCGGGAGCGACGGACGGGGCCGCCACCTGCGGCTGCTCAGGCCGACGGCCCGGAGGCGCAGGTGGTGTCGCGGGAGCGGCCGGCGGTGAGGGCGTCGTCGGAACCGGCGCGGCCACCTGCGGCTCGCGCTGGGCCGGCAATGGCATCGGGCGAGCCACGGGCGGCTTCGGAGGCGAGAGCGGCTGAGCGCCATCGGGTGTACGGCGCTCGACGTTGCTCTGCCCGAGAGGCGGACGGGCCGGCACCGCATCGGGCTCGTGCCGAGGCGGCGCCGAGACGAGGTGCGGCGCCGGCGTGGGAGTCCCCGGCGGCCCCGCCTTCCGTTCCTCCCCGGCGCCCGATGCCGGCCCCGCATGCGGCGGGCGCGTGGCGACCACCGATCGCTTCAGGCTCTCCTCTGGAGGCCGGCCGCCGCGGCTCGCCGTGGGCACGAAGCTCGCGGCCGTGGCGGTGACCTGGGGCGCGGCGTGGGTCGGCTGGAGGCTCTTCACGTCCACCTGGGTGACGCGCGCCGCCGTGATGGGGCCGCGGCCGAAGCGATTCTCGTTGACCACCACCACGGCGTTCGGCACGCTGCTGTTGCCGTAGACGTTGATGTTCTGCACGTTCACCACGGTCGTGTTGTTGATGACCACGTTGTTCACGACGCGCGGGCCGCCCCAGCCGCCCCACGACGGCTCGTGAACGAAGCCCGGCCGCCCCCACCAGGGCACGAGCGGCTCACCCCACCCGAGCGCCACCCAGCCCAAGACCGGCCCGCCGACGCTGATGCCGACGCGCAGACTGGGCCCGCCGAAGAAAGCGACGAGGGCGGGAGCATAGACCGGCCTCACCACCAGCGGCCCCGGCGCCCAGCCCCAGAAGCCGTTCACGGAGACCCAGCGCCCATGGTGATAGGGCGCCCAACCCCACGGCGCGGTGTCCACCCAGGTCCAGCCGTAGGTAGGATCGAGCGTCCAGGATCCCGTAGTGTACGGGGCCCATCCGGACTGCACCGTGGTCGGGATCCAAACAGAGCCGTAGGTGGGGACGTTTCGCCACGTCCCATAACGGTCGAGATCGCTCACGCCGTACGTTCCGGGGGAGACGTAGCGGGCGCTCACCGCGTCCAGGTGCGCCCTGCTGCGGGCGTAGTTCCATTTGTCCCAGTCATCGAGCTGCGGCGCCACGTAGGAGGTAAGTCGCGGGCTCGACGTGCCCTCGACGACGACTTCCTCGCTCGGCGTGATGACAACGGCCGCCCCGCTGGCTGGGGTGACGGTGGCCTGGCCGCCTCGGCGGGTGATGAACGCCGTGCGCTCCCCCGTGACGTCCACGCGGTAGTAGCCCGCGTGCTCGATGGTGAGGGCCGCGTTCGGCGTGGCGACCTCCACCGTGGTCCCGGGCTCGATTGTGCGAAGGTCAAAGGAGGCGGAACCCGCTGTCACCTTGAACTGGAGAAAACCCGGCTCCTGGTTGACCAGACCGAGCTGGGTGTTCGCCCACGTACGCACGAAGGCGCGGGAGCCAATCTGGATTTCCAGGTTGGCCGGAGACGCGGTATACACCTCGTCGCCCGGAGCGAGGGGAGTATTGACCTGGGCCGCCGACCAGTCGTCGGCACCCTGACGCCAAAACGAAACCTTCCCGTCCGCGTAGCTGAGCCGCGGCGGGGTCTGGTCGAACTCGGTCTGCTGCGGGTCCGGCGAGTCGGCCGCTCGCGCGGCCGGTGCGGCTCCTGTCAGGACGCCGAGCACCACCATGAACCCGATCCACCGCCTGGTCCGCATACCTGGATCCTCCTGCGTCTGGTTAGGTGATGGGCCCCGGAGCGTGAATCCTGACTGCACTCTCTGCCCCTACTCCAAAGATGCCAATCACAGACACCCGGCCCTGGCCCGATGTCCAAAGCTTGCACACTCTGCCTCACCGAGGCAACCGCACTACCTCGACCGTGGCAGGCTGGACTCCATGATAACCAATTATGGGCGACGCCATTCCGTCCCTCCATTGGACCAAGGTCCAATACGCTCGCAGGATAAGGGCGGGCACGTTAGGCGCGAGCGTAAGCGAGCCCACCTGGAGCTTCCAGGCAGAGCGCGCGGCCCAGGCCGTGCTCCTGCATCTCCGCCTCCGACAGCCACACGCCGTCGAGGCAGTAGGCGCCGTTGCGCAAGAGCGCATTGAGCGCCGCGCGCACTTCCTGCGCCCCCACGTGGAGCGGCCCCTGGAGGAAGGCGACCATCTGCTGCCAGCCCTTGAAGCGGCGCTGGGGACGGCCGAAGTGGTCCACGCCTAGCGGCGCGTAGCCGAGCACGTAGTTGGCGTTGTCGTCTCGTTCGATGTTCACGGTCCCGTTGAGCCTCATCGTTGTGTCCTCCGTGTCCCGGGGGGCCTGGCTGCGTCCCCTCTACCAGGCCAGACGCCGGGCAGACCGCCGCCGTTTACGGCCCGCGAGTCTGTAAACAAAAGGAGACAGGACGGCGTCCTAGTGGACAGAAGCGGCAAAGCCGAAAGGGGAAAGAGCGATGAGCCGGACGCAGCTCGAGATGCTGGCCAACTTCCTGTGAGGTGCTGTATCTCGTGACCCGCGGGGTGTCGGTTCCGCGAGAGGGCCAGGCGGACCTGGTGTCCGGCTTCTACTACTCGATCCTGGCGTGGTTAATAAGGTCAGGCGGGCTGGCTCAGCGCTCTCCTCAAGCTGGGGGGCGGCCGCTCCAGGCCTAGCGGCCGGGAGCCGGACGAGGCAAAGGCCCGGGCGCAGGCAGCGGGACGGGGACTCCCGCGCAGGCACCCGGGCCTCTGTTTGTCTTGAAGCAGGCGTCTAGAGGCAGGCTTCGAAGAGACCCGCGGCGCCCTGGCCGCCGCCGATGCACATCGTCACCACGCCGTACTTGGCCTTGCGCCGCAGCATCTCGTTGGCGATGGTGCCGACCATGCGCGAGCCCGTCATGCCGAAGGGGTGGCCGATGGAGATCGCCCCGCCGTTGGGATTCAGCTTGTCCATCGGGATGCCGAGTTTGTCGCGGCAGTAGACCACCTGCGAGGCGAAGGCCTCGTTGAGCTCCCACACGCCGATCTCGTCCATCTTGACGCCCATGCGCTTCAGCAGTTTCGGGATCGCGTAGACGGGTCCAATGCCCATCTCGTCGGGCTCGCAGCCGGCGACGGCGAAGCCGCGGAAGATCAGCTTGGGCTTGATGCCCAGCGCCTTGGCGCGGTCGAGCGACATCAGGACGGTGGCGGAGGCGCCGTCCGAGAGCTGCGAGGAGTTGCCGGCCGTCACCGAACCCTGGCCGCTGTCCTTGTCGAAGTGCGGCGCCAGCTTGAGCAGACCCTCGAGCGTCGTGTCGGCGCGGTTGCACTCGTCCTTGTCGACGTAGTAGTCCTCCTTGCCCGTGATCTCACCCGTCTTCCTGTCCACGATGCCGCGCACGACCTGGAGCGGCGCCAGCTCTTCCTTGAAGAAGCCTTCCTGCTGGGCGCGCGCCGTGCGCTGCTGGCTCGCCAGCGAGAACTCGTCCTGCGCCTGGCGGCTGATCTTGTAGCGCTTGGCCACGATTTCGGCCGTGTCGCCCATGACCATGTAGAGGCCGGGCTTGTGCTCCTTGACCCAGGGATTGGGGTCGCCGTCGCGCTTCATCATGCTGATGCTCTCGAGCCCGCCGCCGATGGCGGCCTCGGCCCCGCCCACGATGATCTGGTGGGCGGCCATGGCGATGGCCTGGAGCCCCGAGGAGCAGAAGCGGTTGACGGTGGTGCCGGCGACGGAGACGGGCAGGCCGGCGCGAAGGAGGGCCACGCGCGCCACGTTGTTGCCCTGGGCGCCGCTGGGCTGGGCGGAGCCGAGAATCACGTCCTCGATCTCGGTCTTGTCGAGCTGCGGGACCTTTCCGAGCGCGTCCTTGATGCAGTGGGCGGCCAGGTCATCCGGGCGGGTCATGTTGAACGACCCCCGGAACGATTTGGCGAGCGGGGTGCGCGAGCTGGAGACGACGACGGCCTCTCTCATAAAGGCTCCTTTCTGGAACCGGCTGGTCTGAATGCGGCTGTTTGCCGGGAGTATACCCTTTTTAGGAGGCCTCGTCGCCCTCGCGGGCGCTCGGGCCCCCATCCACGATGATGGTGGCGCCGGTCATGAAGGCCGAGGCCTCGGAGGCGAGGAAGATGCACGGATAGGCGATCTCGTGCACCTTGCCCCAGCGCCCCATGCCCGTGCGGCTCGCCACCGCGTCGTAGGCCTTCTTGGCGGCGGCCGGGTCCTGCTTCGTCAGCACGCCCAGGTACCCCTCGGTCTCGACCGGTCCGGGCGCGATGCAGTTGACGCGGATGCCCTGGCGCCCCCACGCCATGCCGAGCGCCCGGGTGAAGTTGATGACGGCCGCCTTGGCCGTGCCGTAGTGCGCCATCATCGTCGAGCCGTAGACGCCGGCGATGGAGGAGACGTTGATGATCGCCCCGCCGCCGCCCTGCGCCATCATCTGCTTGCCCGCCCACTTGCAGCCGAAGAAGACGCCGTTGACGTTGATCTGGATCACCGTGTTCCAGCCGTTGGCGCTGATGTCCTCGACCTTGGCGCGGAAGGAGGCGCCGGCATTGTTGACCATGATGTCGAGACGCCCCATCTCTTTCGCGGTGCGCTCGACGAGCGCCTTGACCGCCTCCTCCTGGCGGACATCGACGGCCTCGCAGAAGGAGCGCCGGCCGAGCTTCTTGATCTCGGCCACGACGGGCTCGAGGTTCTCCTTCTTGCGGCTGCAGATCACGACATCGGCGCCCGCCTTGGCGAACTCGATGGCGATGGAGCGGCCGATGCCGACGCCGCCTCCCGTGACGATCGCGACCTTCTTCTCGAGCGAGAACGGCGACGTTGCCATGGTGCCTCCTGTGCGCTGCTCACCCTCTCCCCTGAGGGGAGAGGGTCGCCCTTCGAGCCGAGACGCTCGTCTCGAGCTGCGAGGCGAGGGCTGAATTGATAAGGGGAGTCCTCCGACGCGCGGATTATACCCAAGCCGCGGGCGCCGCGCTCTCGAAGCGCATGGCCTTGCCGCTGCCCGGGTGGATGAAGCCGAGGCGGGTCGCGTGGAGGCACAGCCGGCGGAACTGGCCGCCGGGGCCGCCATGCTCGCGGTCGCCGACGATCGGGTGGCCGATGGCCGCGAGCTGGACGCGGATCTGCCTGCGCCGGCCCGTGTCGAGCGAGAGCTCGAGGAGCGTCGTGTCCTGCCCGCGCGCGAGCACCCGGTAGCGCGTGACGGCCGTCTTGCCTTCCGGGCCTCGCGCGGTGTGCACACGGAGGCTCCGGTCCTCGACGAGGCGGCTCTCGAGCGTCCCGGACTGCTCGCGCACGTGGCCCTTCACGAGCGCCGTGTAGACGCGCTGGACCGTGCGCTCCTCGAACTGGGTCTGGAGGGGCTGCTTGGCTTCCGGGGACTTGGCGAACACCAGGAGCCCCGAGGTCTCGCGGTCGAGGCGGTGGACGATGAAGGGGCGCGTGCGCGGCCGCTGGGCCTGGAGATAGTCCCAGAGCAGTCGGTAGGCGGTGCGCTCGCGCTCGCGCTCGGTCGCCATGGTGAGGAGCCTCGCCGGCTTGTCCACGACGACGATCGCATCGTCCTGGTACACGAGGCCGAGACCCTTCGGGAAGGGGATGCGGCCGCGCCCGCCGAGCTCGACGCGGTCGCCTGCGCGCATGACCGCGCGCCCGTCCCGGGCCACGCGCCCGTTGACCTCGACGCGCCCGGATTCGAGCCACTGCTTGAGGCTCCGGCCCGAGGAATCCGGGAAGAGCGCGCGCAGCCGATCCGCCAGCGTCGCCCGGCTCATTCGCCTCTCAGGACGCCGAGAGGCTTCCGGCCGAGGAGCCGGAAGGTGCCGAGGAAGCCGACGCCGATCGCGAGCAAGGCCGCTGCCGCAACGCCTCCAGCTATGGTCAGCGGCGAGCCCGCCCAGCCGATATCGAGCGCCCAGTGGCCGACGCTCCAGGCCAGCGCGGCGGCCAGGAGCGAGCCGCAGAGCCCTGCCGCCACGCCCAAGATCGCGTACTCGAGGGCGAAGACGCGCGCGACGAAGCCGCGCGTAGCACCGAGCGTCTTCAGGATCACGCTCTGGTAGAGCCGCTGGTGGCGGCTGACTCCAAGGGCGCCCGCCGTGACGATGAGACCCGTCGCGATGCTCACGCCCGCCAGGAGCCGGATCGCGAGAGCGATCTGGTCGAGGACCCCGGCGATGCGCTCGAGCACCTCGCGCACGGGGATGGCCGTGACGTTCGGGAAGGCCGCGGTGACGGCCGACTGGACGACGCTCTCGTCGGCCGGCGCCGCGCGCGCGGTCGCGATCCAGGTCGAGGGCGCGTCGTCGAGCGCGCCCTGCGAGAAGATCACGAAGAAGTTGGTGTTGAAGGTCTGCCAGTCCACGTGGCGGATGTTGACGACCCGCGCCTGCACCGTGACGCCCTGGATGTCGAAGCCCAGCGTGCCGCCGATCGTGACCCCGAGGTTCTTCGCGATATCCTCTTCGACGGAGATCAAGGCCTCCCCACGCGCCTCGTCCGCCGTCCACCAGCGGCCGGCGATGACGACGTTGTGCGCGGGCGGCTCGGCGCCCCAGGTCAGCACGTACTCGCGCGAGAGGTACCAGACCTCCTCCTGCTTCTGCCGCGGATCATCGGCGACGGAGGCGCCGTTGACGGTGGCAAGCCGCGAGCGGACGACGGGCGTGAGCTCGGGCGCGTGTCCTGCGAGATCCGTCACGAGCCGCGTGAAGGGCACGACCTGGTCGCGCTGGATGTCGATGAAGAAGAATGCAGGTGACCGCTCCGGTCCGCGGTCGGCCAGCTCGGCGCGCAGGCTCTGCCCGAGGAGCGCCACGGCGACGATCAGCATCACGGCCACGCCGAGCGAGACCAGGACCACGCCCGCGTGAGAGCCGGGGCGGTGGACATTGGCCACGGCCTGGCGCCAGGCGAGCGAACGCAGGCGCGGGAGGCGCTTCGCGCCGGCGATGACGAGCCGCGCGGTGAGCCCGAGCAGGGCGAGCGCGCCCGCCAGGCCGCCGACGAAGAGGCCGCCTACCTTAAACGAGCCTGCCTGCCAGAAGGCGAGGGCCGCGAGCCCCGCCACGATCGGCAACCCGACGAGCCATGGCCGTCGGCCCGGCAGCCGGGCTTCGACGTCACGGCGCAGGATGAGCGCGGGCGGCACGCGGCGGACGTCGAGCAGCGGCCAGAGCGCGAACAGGAGCGTGAGCCCCGTGCCCATGCCGAGCCCCGCCAGCACGGAGCGGAGAGACATGGACGCCTCGAGCGGGATGGGGAGAAGCGGCGAGAGCGCCGGCACGAGCGCCAGCTGGAGTGCTGAGCCGAGGGCGGCGCCGAGCAGGCTGCCGCCCAGCCCGAGGAGCACCGTCTGGAGGAGATAGGCGGCCAGCACTTGACGCCAGCCCGCGCCGAGGCACTTCAGCACCGCGATCGTATCGAGCTTGCCGCGCACGAACGCCCGCACGCTGGTCGCGACGCCGATGCCGCCCACCATGAGGGCGACGAGACCCGTGAGGCCGAGGTAGACCGTCAGCTGGTCCCAGAAGCGGCGCACGCCCGGCTGGGCCTGCGCGTACGTCGTGATCCGCGCGACCGTGTCGGGCAGCCGTGCCGCAAGCGCGTCCTTGAACGCGTCGGCGCTCGTCCCGGCGGGCACACGGAAGAGCACGCGATGGCGCACCCGGCTGCCCGGGCGCACCAGCTTGGTGCCCGGTAGGTCTTCGGGCGCGATCATCACACGCGGCCCGAGCGAGAAGACGCCGACGGAGCGGTCGGGCTCCTGGCGAATGACGCCGCTGATGACGAAGTCGGCCTCGCCGATCTTCATGTGGTCGCCGACCGAGGCTCCGAGCTTCTGGAGCAGCGAGGGATGGACGAGGGCGCGGTTCTTGCCGACCAGCGTCCCGAGGGGCGCCGCGGGCTCCGTGATGAGGTCCCCGTAAAACGGATAGCCGGCGCCGACGGTCTTGAGCTCCACGATCTGGCTCCGCCCGTCCGCCGCCGACATGGCGACCAGCTCCAGGACGGGGAGGACCTCGACGCCGCCGCGCGCCATTTCCGCCACGACGGCTTGACCGGCGGGCGACAACGGCTGGGTGCTGCGGATCTCGACGTCGCCGCCCATGAGCGCGCGCGCGGAGCGGCCCACCGTGCGCTCGAGACTCGAGGCGAAGCTGCCGACCGCGACGAGGGCGCCCACGCCGAGCGTGATGCAGGCGATGAGATAGGCGAAGTGCCGCCCCGCGCCGCGCGTCTCCCGCCACGCGAGCTTCAAGACGAAGTCGAGACTAGGCCGCGCAGCCATTGCTCGTCTCGTCGCTCACGATGCGCCCGTCGCGGAGCGTGATCACGCGGTCGGCGAGCGCGGCCAGCGCCGCATCGTGGGTCACCAGCACCAGCGTGCTGCCGAGGTTCTCGTTCAGCGCGACCAGGAGATCGATGATCTGCTTGCCCGTGGCCGAGTCGAGGTTGCCCGTCGGCTCGTCGGCCAGGAGGAGCGTCGGGCGCCGCGCGACCGCGCGCGCCACGGCCACGCGCTGCTGCTCGCCTCCCGAGAGCTGGACGGGGTAGTGGTGCGCGCGCTCTTCGAGGCCCACCTCTCTCAAGAGCGCTTGCGCCCGCTCGAGCGCGTCAGGATCTGCCGCCAACTCGAGCGGCACCGCGACGTTCTCGAGCGCCGTCAGTGTCGGGATCAGGTGGAAGGACTGGAAGACGTAGCCGATGGTGTCGCTGCGAAAGCGCGCGAGGGCGTCCTCGCCGAGGCCCGTCAGCTCGACCCCGTTCACCACGATCCGCCCCGTCGTGGGCCGGTCGAGGCCCGCGATCAGGCCCAGCAGCGTGGACTTGCCGCTGCCGGAGGCTCCCGCCACGGCGACGAATTGGCGGGCCGGCACCTCGAGGGAGACCTCGGTGAGCACGTCCACCGGGCGGCCGCCGCTCTCGAGACGCATGCCAAGGCCGCGGACGCTGATCATGACGCGATCCATACTACACTAGCGTCATGCGCCCTCTGCTCGCCGCCCTCGCCGCGGCGCTCGCGCTCGCCGCGCCGGCCCACGCCGTCGAGCGTGTGATCGTCGCGTTCGGTGACAGCCTGACCGCGGGGCTCGGCGTCACACCAGAAGATTCCTACCCGGCGCGTCTCCAGGCCAGGCTCCGCGCAGACGGTTATGCCTACCGGGTGGTCAACGCGAGCGCGTCCGGCGATACCACCGCCGGCGGGCTCAGGCGGGTGGACTGGGCGCTCAAGAACAGGCCCGACATCGTCATCGTCGCGCTCGGCGCCAACGACGCGCTGCGCGGCCAGGATCTCGCCTCCGTCCGCGCCAACCTCGACGCGATCGTGGCGCGCTTCCAGAAGGCGGGCGTGCGCGTGCTCGTTGCCGGGATGGAGGTGCCGCCCAACTACGGCGCGAGCTACGCGGCGGACTTCCGCCGGCTGTATGCCGAGGTGGCCCGCAAGCGCGGCGCGGCCTTCATGCCCTTTCTCCTCGACGGTGTCGCCGGCAACCCGCGCCTCAACCAGCCCGACGGCATTCATCCCACGGCCGAGGGCTACCGCGTCGTTGTGGAGCATCTCTGGCCCTTCCTCCAGCCGCTGCTCGCGCGATAGCCCCGGAGGCCGTGATGCCGCGGACGCCGGCCCACGCGATGCTCCATGTCCTCTTCTTCTGCTCGGGGGCGAGCGGCCTCATCTACGAGGTCGTCTGGGTCCGGGAGTTCGGCAACATCTTCGGCAACACGGTGCACTCGGCCGCGCTCGTCGTCGCCGTCTTCATGCTGGGCCTCGGGGCCGGCGGTTACGCGGTGGGCCGGTGGGCCGACCGCCGGCACGCCGCGCAGGACCGTTCGCTGGTGAAGGTCTACGGATACTTCGAGCTCGGCATCGGCCTGTGGGGGCTGCTGATCTCCCTCTTGCTTCCCCATCTGGGCGCGCTGTCGGCGCTGATCTCCTCCTATGTCCACGAGCCCGGCGGCTGGTACGCGATGTCGGCGATGTCCTACCTCTGGCGCTACGTCGCGGCCGTGCTGCTGGTCGGACCCGCCACCTTCTTCATGGGCGGCACGCTGACGCTGCTGATCCGCGAGGTCGTATCAGGTCACCTCTCCACGGCGGGCTGGCGGGTCGCCACGCTCTACGGCGTCAACACGGCGGGCGCGGCCCTGGGCTCTTTCCTCACCGACGCCCTGCTCGTACCGGTGGCGGGTCTCGGGACCGCCCAGATGACCGCCGTGCTGCTCAACGTGCTCGCCGCGACCGGCGCCTTTCGTCTCGCCACGCGGAGGGTGTCAGTGTCCCGCGCCCCGCAACCTGTCGAGCTGGCGGCGGGCCCCACCGCGCGCCGCTCGCTGCCCCTGGTCGCGCTGGCGCTCGCGCTCTCTGGCTTCGCCGCGATGGGGATGGAGATCCTGTGGTTCCGCCACATGACCCTGGTTCTCGGCGGCTACCGCGCGGTGTTCTCCCTCCTGCTGACGGTCGTCCTGGTCGGTATCTGGCTCGGCTCGGTCGCCGGCGGATGGCTTCACCGTCGCTTCGGGCACCCGGCGTTGTGGTTCGCTCTGGCGCAGGCTGCCTTCGTCGTGTCGGCGCTCGCGGGGCTGGCCGCGACGAATCTGGACGGGATCCGGCACGCCGAGCGCGCGTGGTCAGAGGCGTTCGCGGCCGCGCCGGGCTGGATCCGCGCGGCGGTGGCCCTCTGGCTCGACCTGCGTCCGCTCGTGCGCGAGGCGGCGGTACCGGCGCTCGTGATGGGCATGACCTTCCCGCTCGGCAATGCGATGGTTCAGCGGTCGGAGGCGGCCGTCGGCGGCCGGGCGGGCGCCCTCTACCTGGCCAACACCGTGGGCGCCGTGGCGGGATCGCTGGCGTGCGGCTTCGTCCTGCTGCCGCTGCTCGGCATGCAGCGGGTCGTGGCCGTCCTGGCGCTGGCCGCGACCCTGGCGGTCGTGCCCCTCCTCGTCGCCTCCGTCCGGGTCGCCGCGCCGGGCTGGCGAGAGCGCGCCGCGCTCGGCGGCGCCATCGCGGGCGCGCTGGCCGCGGTGGCGCTCTGGCTGACCTTGCCGGCGACGTATCTCCTGGCACGAGCCCAGGACCTACTGACGCCGGCAGCGGCGCTGGTCACGATGCACGAGGGGGTCAACGAGGTCGTGGCGGTGACGGAGGTGCCCGGCGAAGGACGACGCCTCTGGACCAACGGCCACCCCATGTCCGCGACGACCCGGCTCACGCAGCGCTACATGCGCGTCTTCGCCCACCTGCCTCTCCTGTCACTCGAGCGGCCAGAGCGGGTGCTCGTGATCTGCTTCGGAGTCGGGAATACGGCGCACGCGGCCTCGCTGCACCCATCGGTCCGGCGGCTCGACGTCGTGGATCTCTCCCGCCAGGTCCTCGCGCACGCGGACTACTTCTCCGCGGCCAACGACGGCGTGCTTCGCGATCCGAGGGTCTCGGTGTACGTCAACGACGGCCGCCAGCACCTGCGGATGCAGTCCGCGGCGGCGTACGACCTGATCACCCTGGAGGCCCCGCCGGTGGCGCTGGCAGGCGTCGGTTCGCTCTACTCGCGGGAGTTCTACGGGCTGGTGCGATCGCGCCTGCGGCCGGGAGGCTACGCCAGCCAGTGGCTGCCCGTGGCGCAGGTGCCGCCGGAGACCACGCTCGCGATGATCGGCGCCTTCCTCGCGGTGTTTCCCCAGGCGGTCCTCCTCTCGGGCGCCGACGCCGAGCTGGTCTTGATGGGCGTCAACGGCGCGCGCATCGAGATCGATCCTGCGCAGGTGGCGGTCCGCCTCCGGGAGGCACCGGCCGTGCAGCGGGACCTCGAGCGTGTCGACCTCGGGACCGTGACCGAGATCGTGGGGACCTTCATCGCCTCGGCCGGCGCGCTCGCGGAGGCCAGCCGCCTCGTGCCGGCGGCGACGGACGACCGTCCGATCCAGGAGTACGGCGCGCGGTCACGCTTCTCTCCCGGCAGGGCGGGGGCGCCGCTCAGCATCTTCAAGGTGGACGGGGTCTCCGCCTGGTGTCCGAAGTGCTTCACCGGGGCCCGGCCGGTTCCCCCCGTCGAGGGGCTCGACGTCTACCTGGCGATCCTCGACGGCGTGTATCGAGACCCCGCGTTTCGCCAGCGCGGGCTGCGGCTGCCTAAAGGCCGGGGGGCGCAGGAGGTCATCGCCCGCAGCCCGTATCTGCGCGGCGTCATCGAGCGGGCCCGCGAGGTCGCGCCGAGGCGTCCTCCGGGCTGAGCCGGCGCCTGGTGCTCCGAGGGGTCCTCTGGCGGACCCCTCGGTGGCCGCGTCCAGCCCACGGCCCGGTCGTCAGCAGATCAGCAGGCCGGGAACCCAGCGTGCCCAAACACCGAGAATTTGCAGCCGAACTGGGAATCGGCGACGGCCGCAGGCGTGAGGATGTCGTCACCGTCCGGCCTCACACCGGTGGTCACCCAGTTCACTAGCCCGCATTATTCATGAATGCCGACGGTGGTGGCCAGCCCGGCCCTGCGGGCGCGTGGACGGGAGTTCGGGGCCCTGGACGCGACATCGGGGTGGCCATGGTGAGCGTGTGAGCGTGGATGCCGGAGCGGCACGGTCA
>JAUSJX010000085.1 GCA_030647435.1 Candidatus Rokuibacteriota bacterium | reverse complement strand
GTAGTGGAGATACGGGTCGTAGACGGCGACGGCCTCCACCGGACGGCCCAGCGCCTTGCCCAGCGCGATGCCGAGCCTGAGCCCGTGGAAGGACTGGGGGCTGCCGTCGAGCGCCGCCACGATGGCCCCGTGACGCGCCTCCGCCGGGTCGAGCGTCTTGACCACGAGGGTGTCCTTCGTGGTTCCCCTGATGAAGCGCTCGGCCACCGAGCCGAGCTGGCTGTCCTTGACCGCGCCCATGCCGAGGGCGCCCATCACCACGAGGTCGTAGTCGGAGCGCTGCGCGTCCTCCAGCAAGGCCGTGTGGTGCTTGCCGTCGAAGGTCTTGCGCTCCACCGCCAGGCCGGCGGCCTCGGCCTTGCGCGCCATGGCGTCGAGGTAAGAGTCGGAGATCAGCCGGAGCCCCATCCGGATCAGCGAGTCGTGGACCTGCCGCTGCCGCTCCAGCTCCGTCTCCTGCCGGTACCGCTCGGGCAGCGTGTACTCCATCTGCTTGAAGCGCGAGTCGTGGAGCCTTCCTGCGTAGACGTGGACGCCCGTCAGCCGCGCGCCGAAGGTCCGGCCCAAGAGGACGGCCAGGTCAATGGCCCCGTTGGCGTGCTCGGAGTTGTCCACCGGAATACAGATGTGTCGGTACATAGGGTGTGCTCCTCTCTCAGCGCAGCGGCGGCTCGCCCGACTCCCTTATTCGTTCGCCTCGCACTGCGGGCTGCGGCTCGCCCTTCCCTGCCTCGTAGGCGGCCAGGTCCACGACCGTCAGCCCCTGGGCGCGGGCGCGGGCCTCGACCTTCCGGATCACCATGCTCCTGACGGCGGGGATCGGGATCCGCCGGAGCCGCTCCTCGGCGGCCGACTCCCAGAGCATGGTCACGCCGTGGAGCGGCTCGGCCGATCGCTCCGCCTGCGGCGCGGCCGAGGGCGCGGCGCCGGCGGCGATGGACCCCATCACCTGCTCCACCGCCTCGGGCGTCACGACGGGCTCCTTCCGGCGCCGCGCTTCCTCCTCGATGGCGCTCCGGGCGATCCCCTGGACGAAGGCCGGCGCCCGCTGGACCCGCGCCAGCGCCTCCTCGGTCCACGGGAGCCCCCGCTCGGGGATCATCTGGAGATAGCGGCTGAACTTGGCCAGGATCATCTCGTTCTTCTCGACGCGAGCGTCGAGGAACGCCTTGATCTCCTCGATCACCTCGACCTTGTGCGGGAGCTTCCGCATCTTGGCCTTGGCCACCTCGAAGGCCGCCATGGACAATTCCTCGAAGCCGAACCCCTTGATGCACTTGGCCACGCGGAGCATCGACTCGTTGCGGATCTCGGTGAGGAACTCCGAGGTGATCTCGGTGCGGCCCCGCTCCCTGGCGCGGATCGGCATCAGCTTGAGAATGCCGGGGCGGACGAAGGGCGGGGCGTTGTCCACGCGGCGCCGGGCCTCCTCGGTCCACGCAATGTCAGTCATGGCCGCGCGACGATCATAGCACCGCGGTGCGGCGGCTCCAGGCGGCGCGCGCCGGCATGGCGGCCGTCGCCACCGTGATGACGAGAAAGACCGCGGCGGACGACGAAGACGGCGCCCACGGCGAGCCACCCGAGCCCCCGGCCGGCGCCGATGCCGTGGGTGGCGAGATACGCGCCGCCGAGCCAGTAGACCAGGCCGTAGCCAAGATAGCACCGGGCGGCCTGACCGAACTTCTCCTCGCTCGTCGCCATTCGGGCGCCTCCCATTCCTTCCACCCCTATGTCCGGCCAACGCGGCGGATCACCCACCACTCGACGAGCCCCACGACGCAGACGACCAGCAGAGAGGAGAGATAGGCCCACGCCGACACAGGGGCCTCCAGCAGGACGTAGGCCCAGGACGAGAGCGCCATCATGAGCCCCCGCTCGCCGTTGGCGCCGTCCCAGGCATGGATGGCGAAGGGGATGAGCCGGGCCGGCTCGAAGGTCACGTCGCGGGCGCGTTCCTTGGGGACGAGCGGGCGGGTCATCACGACCTTCCAGCGCCCGTCCTTCCACACGCCCTTGCCCGTCACGTCCTGCGCGGGGTCGGCCTGGGCCCGGACGGGCTTCTGGAAGCCTTCGGCCGATTCCTTCACCACCGCGGGCTTGCCGGCCGCATCGAGGTCGGCCTGCCAGTGCCAGAGGGACACGGGCTTGCCCGGGCTGCCGAGGAAGAAGTGGGGCCGCTCGGGCCCGACGGGGACCGCGACGGGGAACTGGAGGCGGACCGCGTCGCGGAGCTTGTTGCGGTACCCGGGCGTCAGATCGCGCAGGGGGTACGTGGCCTCCTTCAGCTCGGGCTCGGGTCCGGGCTGGTGCTCGGTGTCCTTGGAGCGGTCGTTCCATTCGACCAGGAAGGCGATGGCCGTGTCGTTGTAGTAGGCGCGCACGGTCACCGCATCCACCGAGTGGTTCTGCCAGCGCGGCTTGGCCAGCACCTGGCCGGCCAGTGGCACAGCGAGGAAGGGCGCCTTCTTCCAGCGCGCATCGTCGGGGTCGCTGGGGAGCGGGCCGGCCAGCCGGGTGGCCCGCAGCACCACCGGGTCGCCCGGCTCCTCCTCAGTCTGGAGCGACTTGACGTAGTGGGCCATCGCCCAGCGGTCCTCCTCGCTGAGCGAGTCGGCGTAGGAGGGCATGGGCGTGCCGTCGAGGCCGGTCGAGAAACGCATGAAGATGTCGCGCGCCTCCCGCCCGCCCTTGATCCGCCAGCCCTTGGTGAGGTCGGCGGCCTGGATCCGGTCGCCCGCGTCGTCCTTGAGCTTGGGGGCGGCCTCTCCGTCGCCGCGCCCCGCCTGGCCGTGGCACTCCCAGCACTTGGCCCGCTTGTAGACGTCCTTCCCCTTGGCGATGACCTCCGCGGAGGTGTTGACCTCCTTCGCAGGCTTGACGACGGTCCCCTTCTCCGTGAACACATCGCTGAACTTCTTGATGTAGCCGATCACGAGCCATCGGTCCTGCTCGGACAGCGTGGGCCAACCCGCCATGGCGGTGCCGGGCACGCCGCGGGTGACGATGCGGAAGAGGTCCTCGTCGGTGGGCGGCTCGCCCGACTGGGTCGTGCGGAACTTGAAGGACGCCGCGATGAAGTCGCGCGGGCGCGGATCGAGATAGGGCGCCACCGGCCCCTTGCCGTCGCCCTTCTCTCCGTGGCAGACGAGGCAGCGCTTGACGTAGATCGCTTTCCCCCTGGCGAGGCTCTCCGGGGTGTCCGGGGGCGGCGCCGCCTGCGCCTCGGCGCTGGCGACGAGCAGGGACGAGTGGAGCTTCTCCGGCTTTCGCGGCTCGACTCCCGCCAGCTCGTAGGCCGCCATGACCGCCTTCCACTTCTGCTCGTCAGTCAGGTCCTGCTTCCAGATGGGCATGGCCGAGTCCCACGGGCTTCCCGAGGGCGGCAGCCCGGGCCCGCCCTCGGTCACGCGCCAGAAGGCGTAGGCCTCGACAACGGTGGCGATCATGCCCGGGTCGGTGAAGTTGGCGGGCTTGAGCCGGAAGCCCCAGGCCATTGGCCCCGCGCCGTCGGCCGCGTCGCCGTGGCAGGGGCGGCAGTTGACCTGGAAAATCACGCGCCCTTCGAGGAGCGCGGCCTCGCTGTAGGCGCGCCGTCCCTCCTCGGGGCTCCCCGTGGCTTTCCTCTCGGCCATCCACTTCCTGACGGCCTCGTCGCCGGGCTCGCGGAATGGATTCTTCAGCCGCTCGTAGGCGCCGGGGATGGTGGGGTGCTGGATCCTGAGGCTGGTGGGGCTCTGCGCCTGCGGCAGGGCCCGCGCGTAGACGACCCCGCCCGCGACGAGGGGGGCCGCCAGGAGGACGGCCAGACGCCCCCTCCTGAGCGCGCCCGCCCGGCGCGCGCCGGGCTCGGGGCCCCGGAGGAAGGCGAGCAGGGGCCGCAGGAACTCGCGGATGGACTCGTCGCTGATGGTGACGTACACCGCCGAGCCGACGAGGGTGAGGACGAGGTAGATGGCGAAGACGGCGCCGGGGATGGGCAGGGGTCGGTCCCGGCCCGTCACCCACATGGCCGCGTAGGGCAGCACGTAGGCGAGACACACCCAGACCACGACCACGGCCGTGACAACGCTCCAGAAGAGGGGGACTCGTTTCATCGGAGCGTCAGCACGAAGGCCAGGAGATCGTGGAACTCCTCCACGGTCAGGATCTCCTTGAAGTTGCCCGGCATGAGGGAGGTCTTCTGCGGCGACCGCTGCTGGATCTCGGCCTTGGCGATCTTCTGGATCTCCGCCTGGTTGTCCATCACCTCGACGTGGGTCGCATCCTCCCTTTTGACGATCCCGGTGATATAGCGGTTGTCCTTGGTCACGATGAGCACCGGCTCGTACCCCGAGGCGATCTCCTTTGACGGGTCCAGGATGGACTCGATGATGAACTTCGGATCGCGCGTTCCCGCCACCTGGGTCAGCTCCGGCCCCACCGTGCCGCCCCGGTCCTTCACGGCGTGGCACTTGCCGCAGGCGGCGTTGGAGTCCGCGTCGAAGAAGAGCTTCTCCCCCTTGGCCGGATCGCCGGGGAGGTAGGGCTTCCACTCCTCCGTCGCCGGCGCCCCCCTGGCGGCGGCGAGGAGCCGCTCGGGCAGCTTGATGGCGGCGGCGTCCGGCTCGCCGCCGAGGGTCTGAAGATAGAGGATCACCGCCCGGAGCTCCTCGAGCTTGAGCGAGATCGGCGGCCGCGTCGGATCCGGCATCTCGTTCTTGAAGCCCTCGACGACATACGCCCCGGGCTCCGTCACGCTCTCGACGAGGTAGTCCGTGACCGTATAGGGCCGGCCCGTGGCCCTGGACCGCTCCTTGGCGCGCTCCACGGCCCGCGCCCCGATGGCGAGCCCCAGGGGTCCGGCCTCGCCCTGGTTCGGCCCCCGGATGGACGCGCCGCGGCTGCCCACCGCGTGACAGGTGGAGCACTTCCCCTTCCCCCAGAAGACTACCTCGCCGGTCTCGGACGTGATGTCGGCGGAGGTGAGCGCGGCGGCGGGCCGGCGCCCCCCCTCGCCGGACACCCGCGTCACCAGCTCGGCGATCCCCACGAGCGCGAGGATCACGGCGAGGGTGAAGACGACCACGCCGAGGAACGGCCGCTTCATGCCGGGCCCCGGTCCCTGCGCTCGTGCTCCCCCAGCCCCGCCAGCCAGAAGACGAAGGACACAAGCCCGAGGAAGGCAACGACGATGCTCCCGACCACTCGCATCATGTAGGCATTGGTCGGCGTCCAGGCCCACGTCGAGGTGTCCTGGAGCACGCCGTAGACGTGCCAGTCCTCGCGCAGCCCCGAGCGGATGAAGCCCATCATCCCCATGAGCATGACGATGGTCACGCAGAGGAGGACCAGCGCGTACTGGGAGCGCGCCGGCATCTTGCCCCAGCGGATGCCGCCGACGCTCTCCGCGCCGCGGAAGACGAGCACGTCGATGGTGGTGTTCCACAGGAGGCAGACCATCACCATGAGCCACTGGGCCACGGCGACGTTGCGGAGGAAGGGGTTGGCCTTCTCCATGATGACGAAGCCGTAGACGCCGAGGACGAAGACGGAGGCCAGCGTCGTGGAGGCGAAGAAGAGGGCCTGCCCGAGCTTGCCCCGGTCGCGGAGCGTGAGGAAGGCCGTGAGCAGCACCATCCCGACCTGCCCGAAGAGGAGATAGGCGGGGGGCCGGAAGTAGCCGGCCTGGGCCGGGGTGAGGTCGAGCGTCTTCGGGTCCAGCGTCAGCAGGGTCCAGGCGTACCAGGAGAGCACGGCGATCGACACCGCCGCGACCGCCCCCAGGGCGAGCGTCGCCCCCGGTCCTTGCTCGGCGAAGGGGCGGGGGCGCCCCTTGTTGCCGCGGCGGTACAGGAGGAAGGAGAAGAACGTGGACAGGATGATGAAGTTCACCGCCGCGTTCTTGGCCGACATGAGCCCGAGGTACTTGAGCAGCGGGTGGAACTGGCCGCCCAGGGCCATCTGCTCTTCGCCCGTCAGCGGGATGTTGCGCGGCGTGAGCCAGACGGCGAAGCACACCAGCAGGATCACGTTGATGTACTTGATGTAGGGCTGGTAGCGCTCGGCGCCCTCGATGCGTCCCATGCCCGCCCACAGGTAGTAGTTGCCGCCGATGAACAGGATCCCGATGAGGACGGCCTGGATAATGAAGGTCCACGAAAACGCGCCGCCCATCATGTTGTTGCCCATCACGGGGCTCGCCGAGTAGACCTCCCGGCCCAGGTAGTAGCCGGCGAAGGGCAGCGGGATCAGGGCGGCCAGCCCAACGAAGTTCCCCACGTAGCCCATCCAGTCGTAGTGGGCGCGGTCGGCCTCGCTCCGGGCGCCGAGGAACTTGACTGCCGCATACGCTCCGACGATGAAGCCCCCGAAGGCGATGTTGGCGATGAAGCGGTGGATCGCTAGCGGGATCCAGAGCGGGTTCGCCACGGCCTGCCAGGTGGTCCCGACAAAGCGGAGGCTCTCCTTGTCGATGCCGGACGGCGCCATCATGTACGCGGCCCAGGCGTTGGCGATCAACATGAGCGCCGTCCCCGAGAGGTTCAGGAGAATCCCCAGGAGCACATGGAGTCCCTTCCAGCGCCCCTGCATGCGCTCCCAGCCGTAGTAGTAGAGGTAGAGGGTGAACCCCTCGGCGAAGAAGAGGAGCGCGTAGACGTAGAAGGTCTCGTGGAAGATCGAGGTGAGGAAGGTCATGAAGCGCGGGTAGAGGCCGACCAGGGCGAAGATGAGGAGCCCGCCAAAGGCCGCCGTGGTGGAGAAGGCGGCCGACAGCAGCTTGGTGAACTCCTGGGCGAGGTCGTCGTAGCGCCGCTCCCCGGTGCGCCACCCGATGACCTCCACGATGGAGGCGAAGATCGGCACGCCGAGCACGAAGGCCCCGAACATCAGGTGCAGCTCGGCGACGACCCAGATGACGAGCCGGGAGTTTCCCCCGAGGAAACTCCGGTAGTCGCTCGGGGGACCCGCCTTGTCCTCGGCTGCTCCCGCCAGCGGTGCCGCCACGACCAGGGCGATGACCGCGAGGGCCAGTGCCGCCCACAGCCGGCGATCCCGAATCACTCGCCAGGGCGGATTCATCGGCCGCCCACCTCATCCGAGGTCATACTCTTTGAGGGCGCCCCGGACGTCACCTTTCTTTGATCTCATGAACTTGATCCCCCTTCTCGGATATCCCCCCAAATCTCCACATCGCCCCAGACCGGAGGTTCTCCAAGACCTCGTCGTACCGGCGAAGCACGTCCCGCCGGAACTCCGGGTCGACCCACACGGCCAGCTCCGCCATGCGGTGACAGTATCGGCACTCCTCGCAATCCCGTAGATGGCAGTCCACGTGGAAAAAGAACTTCACGAACCCGTCCAGGGTGCGGTTGTCGACGATCACTGGAGGGTCCCGTCGAAGAGCGTTGAGCATCCCCTGGGCCTCGGCCAGCCGGCGGATCGGGAGGAGGCGCAGCGGGTTGACCGTCCAGGGCCTCAGAAAGGTTCGGAGGCTCCAGAACAGACCCCGCCGAACGTACCCGGAAGGTTCCTGGCCGCTGCGGAAGCCCCAGCCCTGGACGAGGTCGAGAAGGTTCCCGTCATACCGGCGCTCGCTGTATGCCTTGACGCGCCGGACCATCACCTCCGTGGGAGCGTTGCGCTCGGCCAGCTTGAAGCGGTCGTAGCCCAGGGTCTCGTAGTAGCGGAGGTCCTCGGGGCGGATCCAGTCGGAGCGGATGTAGTTGACCGGGTCGGCGAGCTTCATCCGCGTGCACCGGAGGAAGCAGTAGTCGAGCAGGAACCCGCCGCTTGGATGCCCCGCCTGCGAGGCGTGGGAGAGCGCCACCATGTGGGCCCGAGAGAAGGGGCAAGCCTCTAGGCAGTTGGTGTTCACCAGGAGCAGCAGGTCGCACTTGACGCTCTTTCGGAGGCTCGCCAGGAGCGAGAAGCGCCGGTTGACGGAGAGCGACTCCAGCGTGATGCAGTCAGCCCCCATCTCCTCCCACACTTTCGCCTTTTGTACGTGGTCAACGCCTGCGAAGACGCTCACCGTAACCCGCAACTGCGGGTAACAGCGCTTGATCAGCTCAAGGAGGTAGGGCAACGAGACCGTGACGGCGTCGATCTCCAGCTCGGCCAGCCAGTCGAGGAGGTGGCGGATCTGCCGCTGGCCCTTCCGCGTCCACTCGCGGTTGTCGAGGCAGGCGGCATTGAGGAGGTAGTTGAAGCGGATCCCGTGCCGGCGGGCCTCCCGGACATGGGCAGCCAGCGCTCGCTTCGACACCGCGGAGAGCATGTAGGAAGCCCGCCCCCCGCCCAAGGCGTCGGCGGGGAGCTTGCCGAAGAGCTCCCAGACCGGATAGCCTTTGATCCCCTCGATGAGGTCGGGCCGGAAATTCGTGGCGACGCTCAGCCGCACCTGCTCGCTCCTTCCTTCACGCGCGGTCAGAACCCCATCCGGGCCCGGTACTCGTCCATGAGCTCGGGGGTCACGGTTGTCCGCCCTCGCTCCCGGGCGTAGCGCGAAATCGCCATCCGGGCCATCGGCCGGGCAAGGGGGGGCAGGCGCTGGAGGCGGGCCTCCGCCGCCTCGACCCAGACAACGCCCCCCTCCGCTTCGACCTCAAGCGCTCCCTCCCGCTGCCGCGCCAGACTCGTCCTGACCACCTCCAAGGGCTCCGGCGGGACTTCCCGGCCGCCGATCTTCACGCCCAGAGACCGAACGAGCTGAGTCTCCATGGGGTTCGTGAGCAAGGTGACCCGGTGGCCGCAGCGCGGGCAGCCGAAGGTGACGCCGACTGACCCTTCCTCGGGTCCCTCAACCGAGTCAAACCGCATGGGCTCATCGCATCCCACACAGAGGAACTTCATCGTTCAGCGCCTTCTTCCCAGAGCAGATCGTTGAGGCGGGCCGCCAGCGCCCGGAGGGCCTGGCCTGCGGGACTCTCAGCATGCTCGAGCGCATAGGGGCGTCCGCGATCAGCACACCACGCAATCCGGGGGTCGAAGGGAATCCGCCCGAGGAGCGGGAGCCCCGAGGCTTCGGCCAGGCTCTCACCGTCACCGGGAAAGAGCTCTCCGAGAGTGCCGCAAGCCACGCAGAGGTAGCCTGCCATGTTCTCCACGAGGCCCAGGAGCCTCACGCCATGAGTCCGGGCAAGCTCCACCGACCGGCCCACCACCAGGCCGGCGACTTCTGACGGGATCGTCACGACCAGAGCCCCGTCGAGGTCAAGGAGCCCCGCCAGGGTCGGGAGCCTCGGAGCCCCCGGAGGCAAGTCCAGCAGGAGGAGATCCAGGTCTCCCCACGCCGCATCGGCAAGGAACTCCCTGAGGGCGGTCGCCTCCATCGTTTCGCGCCAGACGAACGCATCCTGCTGGGTCGGAGCTTCCCAGGTGAGGGGCGCCCGGTCTTCCGACAAGAGCAGGTCTGTCGACAGCACTCTAATCCCGAGCGGCCCCTCGGCCGGGTGAACGCCCTCGGGCGAGAGTCGAAGGCGCTGGCCTCGGACTCCGAGGAGTTTCGCCATGGAGGGCCCGTTGAGGTCGGCGTCCAGCACCCCCACGCGCCGGCCGTCCGCTGCCAGGATCGCGGCCAGGTTTGCGGTCAGCACGCTCTTGCCGACGCCGCCCTTTCCGCTCGTCACCGCCACCTTCTTCCGGACCCGCGCCATCCGGGCCCGGAGCCGGCCCTGGAACTCCTCCACCTGGGCCAGGATGTTGGAGCCCCCGTCGCCGACGATGTCTCGGTACCGCTTCGGCATTACCGTCAGCCCTCCCCTGCCGCCCTTATCTGTGGTCGAAGTCAAAGCTGAGCTTTGAGGCCGCCGTCCACCGCTCCTTGGCCGTGGCGTAGCGCATGAGCTGAGGCGGCTGGATTTCGAGGTCGATTCGATACCGCCCCTTGCCGGGCAGCGCCCCGTTTTCGCCGTACTGGAACGACTGGAACGCGCTGCCGATCATCGGCAGCACGTCGAGCGCGATGACTTGGCCACCATCGAGTTTGGTGAGGGTAGCCTTGATGGTCATGTAGCGTTGCTCCACTGCCTTGCCCCTAGTACGAGTATCCCTTCTTGGCGGGGGGCTTGGATTCCGCTTTCACGCCAAGAAGTACGAGGGCCTCGTTCGCCTTCTTCACCGAGTCGGCGTGCTGGCCGGCGTTGTGCAGCCTCTGGGCTTCGGCGATTAGGTCCTTGGCTTGCTTGAACTTGGCGTCGTCGCCCTTCATCTTGGCCACCGCCTCGTTGGCCTGCTTGATCAGAACCGGGCACTGGAAGGCCAGCGCCGGGCTCGTGATTACGCCAAGAGCGATGACGCAAACGCCGGTTCCCGTTATCAGACGCTTCATCATGCGAAACCTCCCTGGGCTATAGGGCGTTCACTCCGCGCCTGTCGATCTCCATCAGGGAACTTGCGTCTACTTGGCGGGAAAGGTGAAGTTCACCTTTCTTTCTTCTCTGCCCTTCACCGTCACCTGCACCTGTTTCTTGCCCAGCTTCTCGTGCCACGCCGTGAGCGTATAGGTCCCGGGCGGGATGTCGGTGATCGTGTAGGCGCCGTCCTCGCCGGTAATCGCCACGTACGGGTGGGCCGAGACCACGATCCAGGCGTTCATCCAGTCGTGGGAGTCGCACATCAACTCCACCAGGCCGACCTTGGCGAGCGGTTTTCGGATGACTTGGTCCTTGTTCGGTTGGGCCAGATTGAACACGGTCCGGCCGGCCAGGTAAGCGTGACTGTTGTGGAGGACAGGATCCTTGTTGATCACCTCCAGCTGCGCCGCAGCTCGGACCACTTGGACGTGGGGGACGAAGAGCCCTCCCTTATTGAACAGTTGGGGACGCTGGACGTTGGACCAAGGCTTCCCCTCGCGGATTCCCTCCAAGGTGACCACCACGTTCTTGATCTTCCCGCCTCGGGAGACAAGCAACCGCTCGTCGGGAAGCTTCTCGCCGAAGACATCGGCGTTCTTCTTCACCCAGATCACGTAAGGTTCCGGCGGGGGGCCGGCGAAGATGGCCTCGCCGGTGAGGCTGCCGCCGTTGGCCGCAGCCCCTTCCCGGTAGGCCTCCTGGGCGCCGGCCCCCGGCGATCCCCCAAGCACCAGCAGGCCCGTCAGGAGGAGGACAAGGATCGGTCGCTGCACGGCTCGCCCCTCCTCCTCGCGCTAGCGCGTGCCGTCCATGACGTGGATGTACCCCACCATCGGGCCTTCCTTCTCCGCGTTGACGTGGTTGGTGCAGATGAACTTGAACGTCCCGGCCTTGTCGGCCACAAACCTGATGGTCTTCTCCTCGCCCTTATTGATGGTCGTCTCGGGGACCCCGAAGTCCTTGATCTCCAGGACGTGCTTCTCCCCTTTCAGGGCGTGGATCTTCAGGACCACGGTGTCTCCCTTGTTGACGACCAGGAACGGGGGATCGAAGCTGTAGCGCTCGATCTCCTTGACCGGCCCCCGGTTGCGATCCACCACAGGCGCCTCGCCGGGCTTGGCTTTCCAGGACCACTCTCCCGTGACGAGCAGGAACTCCTTCACTGACTGAGCCTGAGCCGGTCCGAGCCCCCATGCGAGGACCAACAGGGCCGTCAGAACTCCAAGGACGCCGACGCTCCAGAACTTACCTACCATAACGGTTCCCCCTTTCCGCCCCTCACCCAGGCTCTGGAGTTGGCCCCAGAGCATCTCCGAGGGACATTCCCTCAAGGAGCAAGCCCTGTACCAAAGGAACCGCAGAAAAGTGGAGTGGCCATCTCCTCGCGGGAAAAGATCATCTTGCAAGAGTGCGAGCGCATGGAGCCGCCGCGTGGGTCCGCAAGCGCGCAAGGTCCTGCGCGGGAGCGCAATGGATTGCACGGCGGACCTCCGGCCTCCACTGAAAGCTTCTCTCGTTGCCCGCAAATTAGCCCTTGATCGGCCAATAACCGACCGGTGGGAAGCCCTGGTCGTCGACGAGGCCGCGCCAGATTACCTTGGCGTGCCGGCCGCGGGCCAGCCCGATCTCGATCGGCTCGCGAGAGGACACACAGGCGCTCGCGCGGGCGGCCGCAGCTCCGCCGATGGGGCAGGTCAGTCACCGAGCCGGCGGCGGAGTCGGGGGACACCTCTTTGGCCGGCTTGGCCGCCGGGTGGCCCCACGGCCCCGGCGGGCCGGAGGCGCCAGCTACTTCTTCGCCATCTCGAAGGTGATCCTGGTGGACACGCCGGCTTTGACGTCCATTTCCTGCGTCATCTTGCCGAGCGTCTCGCGCCAGCCCTCCACCTTGTGCTTCCCGGGCGGCACATTTGTCGTCGAGCGTGCAGGGTCTGCGGGATGATGCGAAGCTGGCGTGGGAGGCGGCCGACTCAGCGCAGCGGAGGCCCGCCCTTTGCCGCTTCGTACGCGGCGACGTCGACCACGGTGAGTCCCTGGGCGCGGGCGTGGGCCTCGACCTTCCGGATCACCATGCTCCTGACGGCGGGGATCGGGATGCGCCGGAGGCGCTCCTCGGCGGCCGCCTCCCAGAGCATGGTCACGCCGTGAAGTGGCTCGGCCGATCGCTTCGCCCGAGGCGCGGCCGAGGGCGCGGCGCCGGCGGCGATGGACCCCATCACCCGCTCCACCGCCTCGGGGGTCACGACGGGCTCTTTCCGGCGCCGCGCCTCCTCCTTGATGGCGGTCCGGGCGATCCCTTGGACGAAGGCCGGCGCTCGCTGCACCAGCGCCAGCGCCTCCTCGGTCCACGGCAGCCCCCGCTCGGGAATCATCTGGAGGTACTGGCTGAACTTGGCCAGGATCATCTCGTTCTTCTCGACGCGGGCGTCGAGAAACGCCTTGATCTCCTCGATCCCCTCGACCTTGTGCGGGAGCTTTCGCATCTTGGCCTTGGCCACCTCGAAGGCCGCCATGGACAATTCCTCGAAGCCGAAGCCCTTGATGCACTTGGCCACCCGGAGCATCGACTCGTTGCGGATCTCGGTGAGGAACTCCGAGGTGATCTCGGTGCGACCCCGCTCCCTGGCGCGGATCGGCATCAGCTTCAGGATGCCCGGGCGGACGAAGGGCGGGGCATTGTCCACGCGGCGCCGGGCCTCCTCCGTCCAGACGATGTCGGTCAGGTCTCGCTCAGTCATGGCCGCGCGCCGATGATAGCACCGAGGTGCGGCGGCTCCAGGCGGCGCGCGCCAGCATGGCGGCCGTCGCCACCGTGACGACGAGAAACGCCGCCGCGGCGGCTCGCATGGGCAAGACGCCGCCACCGGGCAAGGGGACCGAGGGGATCGTCGGCGCCACGACCGTGCGTGCCACGAAGATCGCCCGCCAGATCACGGCCAGGCTCAGCACGCGGACGAACCAGAGGTATCCCGTCCCTCGTGGGCCGCGGGCGATGAGCCACGGGAACAGGACCACGAAGACGGCGCCCACGGCGAGCCACACGAGCCCGCGCCCGGCGCCGATGCCGTGTGCGGCGAGATACGCGCCACCGAGCCAATAGATGAGGCCGTAGGCGAGGTAGCACCAGGCTGCCTGCCGGAACTTCTCCGCTCGCGTCGCCACCGAGGCGCCTCCCTCCCGCAGTGTCCGCCAGACGCGGGGCCGCGGGTCGATTGTAGCGAATGCGCAGGGCCTGTGTCCGGGCGTCGCCCGGATAGGGATTGGAGGTCTTCTCGTGCTCGCGGTCGAACGCACGGTGGACAAGCAAGCGCTGATCGGTGGTCAGAGTCAGCGTCCCGGGAACGCGTCTCAAGGAGATGGTGCAGACCTCCGCTGCACCAGCAGGACTCCGCTGATCGCGACCACCAGACCGACCACCTGTGGCAGCGTCACCCGTTCCCCCAGGAGGAGACTCGCCAACAGGGCCGTCCCCAGCGGAGAGAGGCTGAGGAGCACGTTGAGCTCCAGGGCGGTGAGAGTCCGGAGGCTGTGGTTGTAGAGGAGATATGCGACGGCGGTATTGACGACGGCGAGCCAGGACACGGCAACCCAGCCTTCCAGCGCCGGCGGGGCCGCCCCCTCGAGCGGTAGCGCCACGGCAAGAAGCAGGCCACCGCCAAATCCCAGGGGGAGGGCGGTCAAGGGCAATGTAGGCACGTGGCCCTCGCGGGCCAGAGCCCGGCTCAGCACGACGAAGACGCCGAATGCCACGACGCTCAGGCCGATCACCGCCAGAGCCAGTGGATCCCCGGCGCCGAGACCCTGCGAGAAGAAGAGAGCACTTCCTGCCAGGGCCACCGTGAGGCCCAGGAGCTGCCGCGGGATCGGGATCTCCCGCAGCCAGACGAGGGCGAGCACCAGGCTCGGCAGGGGGAGCAGGCTGTGCAAGAAGGCCCCGGTGGTAGCCGGAACATACTGGAGCCCCCAAAAGAGCGCGCCGTTGCTCACCGGGTAGGCCAAGAGCCCCATCAGGAAGAGGCGACCCCACCGGCCCGGAGCCGGGTTGCGTCGGAACGTTCCGCTGAGCGCCATCAACGGAAGAAGTAACAGGAACGCGGCGAAGTACCGCACGCCGGCCAGGGTCAGTGGCCCCAGGTGGACCAGGCCCATCTTGATGATCACGAACGACGACGCCCAGATGGCGCTCACGAGCAACCCCTCGCCGACGGCGAGCAGCCGAGCCCATCTCGTCCTAGCTGGCACCCCTTGACTCCTCCAACGCTGAGCGCATCGCGGGGCACGGGACACGGTCGCGTCCGTCTCTCCCCGACCGTGAAGAGCGTATCCCAAGCCTGGTTGACGTCGGACATTTTGGGCTTGCATGTCGTTCATAGACTGAATAATATTCACCCACGATGGACGCCTCCCCCTGGCTCGGCCCCGAGCACGAGGAGTTCCGGCGCGCGGTCCGCGCCGTCGTCGCGCGCGAGCTCGCGCCGCACGCCGACGAGTGGGAGGCGGCGGGGATCTTCCCGCGCGAGATCTACGCGCTCATGGGCAAGCTCGGCTACCTCGGGCTCCGGTACGCGCCCGAGTACGGTGGCGCCGGGCTCGACTTCTGGTACACGCTCATCCTCGCCCAGGAGCTGGTGAAGTGCGGGAGCGTGGGCACCGCCGTCGGCCTCCTCGCCCACATGGAGTTCGCGCTTTCGGTCATCGAGGCGCGGGGGACGCCGGAGCAGAAGCGCGAGTTCCTCGCCCCCGCGATCCGCGGCGAGAAGATCGCGTCCATCGGCATCAGCGAGCCCGGCGCCGGATCGGACGTCGCGGCCATGCTGACGACGGCGCGCCGGGACGGCGGCGACTGGGTCATCAACGGATCGAAGACCTTCATCACCAACGGCACGCGCGCCGACTTCGTCTCGCTGGTCGCGCGCACCGGCGGGCCCGGGCCAAAGGGGCTCTCGGTCATCCTGCTCCCCTCCGACACGAAGGGCTTCCGCGTCGGCCGGACGCTCCAGAAGATGGGCTCGCGCGCCTCGGACACGGCGGAGCTCTTCTTCGACGACTGCCGGGTCCCGCTGCGGAACCTCGTCGGCGAGGAGGGCCACGGGTTCGGTTACGTGATGGACCACTTCAAGGGCGAGCGGATCGTCATCTCGGCCTTCGCCCTCGGGGTGATGGAGCGCCTCTGGGAGGAAGGGACGCGCTACGCCGCTGAGCGCCGGATTTTCGGCCAGCCGCTCGGGAAGTTCCAGGCGTGGCGCCACCGCCTCGCCGACGTGCGGACGACCATCGAGGCCACGCGCCAGCTCGTCCACTGGGCCTGCGACCGCCTGAACCGCGACGCGCCCGACGCGAGCCTCGCCGCCTCGATGGCGAAGCTCTTCTCCTGCGAGCAGGTCAAGCACGTCGCCAACGAGGTGTTCCAGCTCCACGGCGGCTACGGCTTCATCGAGGAGTACCCCATCTGCCGGCTCTACCGGGACGTGGCGGCGTTCACGATCGGCGCGGGCACGAGCGAGATCATGCGCGAGATCATCGCCCGCGAGGAACAGCTGTGAGGGGCCGCCGGGGGAGGAGCATCCAATGATCCAGGTCGTGTCCATCTTCAACTTCGACACCACCAAGCGGTCGCTGGAGGAGTGGGAGCGGTACTACACGGAGGAGTACGTCCACAACCTGCGGAAGGCACCCGGCCTGGCCCGGTACATCGTCGGCAAGACGGTGAAGCTGGGTCACGCCGACACCACCTACTACCGCGTCGCGACGCTGTTCTACGAGGACCTGGAAGCCTTCCGCCGCGCTTCGGCCTCACCGGAAGGCCGCGAGGCCGGTCGCATGATGCAGGAGATGGCTCCGAACTCGAAGCTCTACGTCATCGACGCCCAGGACGTGGAGCCGTGACCAGCACCTGAGCATGGAGGAGCCGATGGAGCGGATTGGCGCGATCGACGCGTGGGCGACCCTGGTGACGCCTCAGGGGGCGACGCAGTGGCCCCCGGAGTTCGTCCACATCTTCAAGCGCTACAAGGTGGACCGCCGGATGCTCGAGGGCATGAGCCTCGAGACCATGCTCGCCGAGATGGACGAGGCCGACGTCGACATCGCCGTCTTCTCCGCCTTCGGCTACGGCAACTTCCACGTGATGCGGAACGAGACGGTCGGCGAGATCGTCCGGAAGCACCCCGACCGGTTCATCGGCGCCGGCACGGTGGATCCGCGCAAGAAGCCCATGGAGGTGGCGCGCGAGATCGAGCGGATGGTGAAGGACCTCAACATCCGCCTCGTGCGCCTGGAGCCCTACGCCTACGGCGGCGACGACTACACGGGGCTCCCGCCCAACGACAAGCGCTACTGGCCCGTGTATATGAAGTGCTCCGAGCTCGGCGCCGCCGTCGCGATCCAGGTCGGCCACACGGGCCCGCTGATGCCGTCGGAGTGCGGGCGGCCGATCTATCTCGACGAGGTGGCGCTCGCCTTTCCCGAGCTCGTCATCCTCGGCTGCCACCTCGGCCAGCCCTGGCACGAGGAGATGATGACGCTCGCCTGGAAGCACCCGAACCTCTACGTCGAGACCTCCGCGCGCCCCGCGAAGTTCTGGCCGCCCGAGTTTCTCAAGTACGTGAAGGGCTGGGGCCAGGACAAGGTGATCTGGGCGACGGACTACCCGCTCGTGTCCTTCAAGCGTGCCCGCGAGGACGTGGATACGCTGGGCCTGCCGGTCCCGATCAAGCGAAAGCTCCTCCGCGAGAACTTCCTGAGAGCGCTCAAGCTCACGCGCTGAGGAGGTACCTGCCATGATCCACCCGTACGCGTACTACCTCGACCGCGCGGCGCGATGGTATCCGGAGCGGATCGCGGTGATCGAAGGCGAGGCGCGGCTCACCTACCGGGAGCTCGACCAGCGTGTGAGCGCACTCGCCCGCGCGCTGATCCATCTCGGCGTGAAGCCCGGTGATCGCGTCGCCGTGCTCCAGGCGAACAACCACCAGTTCATGGAAGCGCTCGCGGGCGCCGCCCGCGCCGGCGCGGCGTTTGTCCCGATACTCGGGATGCTCACCGAGGCCGATCACGCCTACGTAGTCCAGGACTGCGGCGCCCGCGTCCTGATCGCCCCCGTGGCCGCGCTGGGCACGCGCGCGCGCACGCTGAAGGAGCGCGTGCCCGGTGTCGCTCACGTGCTCACTGTCGGCGGCGGCGACGGCGCGCTCGACTACGAGCAGCTCCTGACGAGCCACGCCGGCGAGGCCCCGGTCATCCGCGGCAAGGAGGGCGACCTCGGCCAGATCCTCTACACCTCAGGCACGACGGGGAAGCCCAAGGGTGTGGTCCACACCTTTGCCACCACGCAGGCGGCGATGTTCGCCTGGGTCGAGATCGCGCGACGCCAACCGGGCGACGTCGGGCTCCTGTACACGCCGATGAGCCACTTCGCCGCGCGCCTCATGGACTCCGGCTGGGTCGCGGGAAGCACAGCCGTGATCCTCCAGGCGCCCGATCCCGTCCAGACGTTCGCGGCGATCGAGCGCCACCGGGTGACGCACCTCCTCGCGATCCCCACCCTGCTCCAGATGTTCCTCGGCCACCCCGAGATCGACCGCCACGACCTCTCGAGCCTCCGCTTCATCTGCTACGCCGCGGCGCCCGCCTCGTCCGCCCTCGTGCGCCGGGCGATCGAGCGCTTCGGCTCGATCCTGCACACGGGCTGGGGCGGCACCGAGGCCTACGGCCTCAACACCCACATGACACCCGTGGAGCACCGGGCGGCGCTCGAGGGCCACGAGGATCGCCTGCTCTCGTGCGGGCGCGAGAACTCGCTCGGCGGCCGGGTGCGCATCCTCGACGAGCAGGGGCGCGACGTGTCCCCAGGCGACGTCGGCGAGGCGTGCGTGCGCGCGCCGTGGATGACGGCCGGCTACTGGAACCTGCCCGAGCTGACCGCGCAAACGATCGTCGACGGGTGGCTCCACTTCGGCGACCTCGCGCGCGTGGACGAGGACGGCTACATCTACCTCGTGGACCGCAAGGGCGACATGATCATCACCGGCGGGATGAACGTCTACCCGCGCGAGGTGGAGGAGGTCCTCTACCAGCACCCCGCCGTGCTGGAGGCCGCCGTCATCGGCGTTCCCGACGAGAAGTGGGGCGAGGCGGTGAAGGCGGTCGTCGCCCTCAAGAGCGGGCAGACCGTCGGCGAGGCGGAGCTGCTCGCGTTCGCGAAGGAGCGGCTCGCGCCGTTCAAAGCGCCCAAGTCGCTCGAGATCCGCGCGTCCCTGCCGAAGACGCCCGTCGGGAAGATCTCGCGGCGCGACGTCAAGGCCCAGTACTGGGCGGGCCAGGGGCGGATGGTCCACGGCGCCGGGGGCCGGGCGTGAAGAAGGCTCGCGCCGACTCGTGGCAGGGCTACTGGACGACAAAGATCGGCTGGGCCGAGGCGGGCAAGATCCTCGTCCGCGGCTACCGCGCCGAGGAGCTGATCCGCAACGTCAGCTTCGCCGAAGCCGCGTACCTCGTCATCCGCGGCGAGCTCCCGACGCGCGCCCAGGCCCAGGCCCTCGACGCCGTGCTGCGCTCGGGGCTCGATCAGGCGTTCATCAGCTCCGCCGTCCCGCCCGCGCGCTTCGCCGCCTCGGCGGCGCCCGAGGCGCCGGCGGCGGCGATCGCCGCGGGCGTCATCGCCTTCGGGTCGGTCACGGGCTCGCCGCGCGAGTGCGCCGAGATGCTGGCCGCGGCCCACCGCGAGCGGACGAAACGCCGCCTCTCGCTCGCCGAGGCGGCGCGCCGCACCGTCGAGTCGTACGCGAAGGATAAGCGCCGGATCCCCGGCCTCGGCCACCCGGTGCACAAGCGCGTTGAGCCGCGCGCCGCGGCGCTCACGGAGGTCGCGAAAACGCTCGGCGTGTGGGGCAAACGCGCGCAGCTCTTCGACGCGGTCGCGCGCGAGGCCACGCGGCGCTTCAACCACCCGCTGCCGGCGAACCTCGCCGGCGTGATCGCGGCGGTGTTGCTCGAGATCGGCTTCGACCCGCTCGAGATGGTCGGGCTCGGCGTCCTCTCCTATCTCCCCGCGCTCATCGCCCACACGACCGAGGAGATCCGCGAGGGCCATCCTTTGCGGATCATTCCGCCAGAACTCGGCGCGCGCTACGCGGGCCCCGCCGAGCGGCCCCTGCCCGCCCGCCACGCCAAGCGGCGCACGGGCAGAGCCTGAGAGGACGGAGGATGCCCGCGATCCCACCGCATGACGCTCGCGACTTCGGCGGACTGGTGGGCATCCAGGCGCTCGCGCTCGGGGATGGACGCTCGCGCTGCTCGCTCACGATCGACGGGCGCCACTACAACCCGAACGGGGTCCTCCACGGAGGGGTCACGTTCACCCTCACCGACGTGGCAATGGGGTCGGCGGTCTTCTCGACGCTTCCGAAAGGGGAACGCACGACCGCGATGGAAGTCCAGGTGCGCTTCCTGCGCGCGGTCATGGGTGGCACGCTGACGGTCGAAGGCGAGGTCGTGAGTCGCCATGAACGAATCGCCGTCACGCGGGCCGATGTCAGGGACGACGGGGGACATCTCGTCGCCACCGCCACCGGGACATTCTACATCTTCCCGAACTCCACATCGGACGCGATCACGAGCGAAGAACGGGAGACACAATGACATTCGAGACCATCACGGTCGAAGAAGCCGACGCCGTCGCGACCCTGACCCTCCACCGGCCGGAGAAGCTCAACGCCCTCAACGTACGGATGGGCGAGGAGCTCTGCGAGGCGCTCGCAAGGCTCGCCAAGAGCGCGAACGCGCGTGTCCTGGTGGTCACCGGCGCCGGGCGCGCCTTCAGCGCGGGGGGCGATATCGGTTCGATGGACCAAGTCGCGGGTAACACGTTCTCCATCGACCACAGCGTCAGGATCTACTGTGAGGTCGCCCGGCGACTCCGCGAGCTCCCGCTGCCCGTCGTGGCGAAGCTGAATGGCGATGCCTTCGGCGGCTCGCTCGGGATCGTGATGGCGTGCGACCTGCGCCTTGCCCGCGACGACGCCCGCATGGGCTTCGTCTTCACCCGTGTCGGCCTGAGCGGCGCCGACGCCGGCGTGAGCTACCTCCTGCCGCGGCTCGTCGGCGTCGCCAAGGCGGTCGAGCTGCTGTTCCTGGGCGAGACGATCGGCGCGGCGGAGGCGGAGCGCATTGGGCTCATCCACCGCGCCGTGCCCGCGGCCGAGCTCGATCGAACGACTGAGGACATCGTCAGGCGCCTCGCCGCGGGACCGCCGCTCGCGCTCCAGTTCACCAAACGCGCGCTCTACGACGGCCTCACCCGGGACATCGCGAGCGATTTCGAATACGAGGCCTACGTGCAGGCGCTCTGCTTCCAGAGCGAGGATCATCGCGAAGGACTCACAGCCTTCCGCGACAAGCGGGCGCCCGTCTTCCGCGGGCGCTGAGAGGGGACATCATGCGAAGCGTTCCGATCGTAGCGCTCGGCGTCGCCGTCCTGTTTGCCGTCCTGTTTGCCGTCGCTGTCACCGCGCCGGCCCAGAGTCGCGTGCCGGGGGTGACGGATACAGAGATCGTCCTCGGCACCTCGACCCCGCTGTCGGGTCCGGCGGCAGCCTGGGGAAACACGGCGCGCGGCATGGAGGCGTGGGCGGCCCACGTCAACGAGCAGGGCGGCGTCCACGGAAGAAAAATCCGCCTCGTGATCAAGGACGACGGCTACGTCCCCGGCCGCGCCGTCGCCAACGTCACCGAGATGAAGGACTCGGTCTTCGCCGTCGTCGGCCTCCTCGGCACGGCGATCGTCGCCGCTGCCAAGGACGTCGCCATCGGCGCCGGGGTGCCGCTCGTGGCGCCGTTCGGAAACGCCCGCATCTTCACCCGCGAGACACGCGAGCGCATGCAGGGCGTCTTCGTCATCAACACCGACTACCCGCCCGAGGGCGAGTTCCTCGCGACCCACGCCCTCCGCCAGCTCAAGGCGAAGAAACTCGCCGTCTTCTACCAGAACGACGAGTACGGTAAGGGTGGTCTCGACGGCGTCCGCAAGGCCGTCGCGGCCGTCGGCGGCGCCCAGCTCGTCGGCGAGGTCGCCTACGAGCTCTCCGACCGGGCGCTCGGCACTCACGCGCTCAAGCTGAAGGAGTCCGGCGCCGAGGTCGTGATCCTGTACCCCACGACCACGCACGGCGCCCTGATCCTCAAGGAGATGGCGACCCACGGCTATCGCCCGACCGTGATGGCCTCGTTCACGCTGGCGGACCCCCTGATGTTCACGCTCGCGGGCGAGCTGTGGGAAGGCGCCTACGTCAACGTCGCCGGTCAGGTCGGCCCGCTCACGGCGCCGGAAGCGATGCGGGCGATCGAGATCCTCACGAAGTACGAGCCGAGCTTGAAGGGCAAGGAGTACGCGGGGCTTTACGGCGCGGTCTCGATGATGCTCACGGTCGAAGGGCTCAAGCGCGCCGGGCGCGATGTCACACGCGAGAAGTTCATCGCGGCGCTCGAAACCGTCAAGGACTTCAGGGCCGAGGGGATCGGCGCGGCGATCACGTTCGGCCCGACCCGCCGCCACGGCCTCAACGCGGTCATGCTCATGCGCGCCGAGAAGGGGAAGCTCGTACCGGTTACCGGCTGGCAGTTCTTCCCGCCGCTCTACTGATGCGCGCGGCGAGGTTCTACGCGGCGAAGGAGCCGCTGAGGATCGAGGAGGTCGAGGCGGGGCTGCCGGGCGAAGGCGAAGTCCGGGTCGCCGTGGAGGCGTGCGGAATCTGCGGCACCGACCTCCACATCGCGATCGAGGGGACGATCCAGCTCCCGAAGACACCGATCGTCCTCGGCCACGAGGCCGCGGGCGTGGTCGCCGCGGTCGGCCCCGGGGTCACGCGCTGGAAGGCGGGCGACCGCGTGACGATCTTCCCCACCGTCGCGTGCGGCGCGTGCTACGCGTGCCGGCAGGGGCGCGAGGTCTTGTGCCCCCAAGCGCAGGTGCTCGGGGTCAACCGCGAGGGCGCCTTTGCCGAGTCGATCACGCTCCCGGCCTCGTGCCTCCTGCCCCTGCCTGCCGAGGTGTCCTTCCCCGTCGGCGCGATCGTGGCGGACGCGGTCTCGACGGCCTACCGCGCCATCGTCCACCGCGGCCAGCTCAAACAGGGTGAGCGCGTCGCCATCTTCGGCTGCGGCGGCCTCGGCTTTCACGGGATCAAGATCGCGAAGCTCCTCGGCGCCTCTCAGATCATCGGCGTGGACGTCGCGCGCGGAGCGCTGAGACGCGCCGAGGAAGCCGGCGCCACTCAGGCCATCGACGCCTCGAGCGGGGAGGTGGCGAAGCAGATCCGCGCGCTCACGGCAGGCGAAGGCGTGGACCTCGCCGTCGAGTTCGTCGGCCTCAAGGCCTCCGTCACCGAGGCGATGCGAAGCCTCAAGCGCGGCGGGCGCGCGGTCGTCGCGGGCGTCGGCGGCGACAGGGTCGAGCTGCCGCCGCTCCGCTCCTTCGTCGGTGGCGAGCTGGCCGTGCTCGCCTCCATGGGCTTCGACCGCGCGGAGGTCGAGGCGGTCATCCGTCTCGTCGCCGAGGGCACGCTCGATCTCTCGTCCTCCGTGACCGACGTGATCCCGCTCGACGCGATCAACGAGGGGTTCCGCCGGGCGTTCACCAAGGAGGGCGACCCGATCCGCATCGTCGTCCGCCCCGGAGCGCCCGGGTGAGCCACGAGGAGCTGGCCGCCTTCTGCCAGGGAAAGATCGCGCGCTACAAGATTCCGAAGTCGGTCATCGTATCGTCCGAGCCGCTCCCGCGGAACCCGACGGGGAAGGTCCTCAAGGGCGTCCTCCGTGAGCGGTACGGCCAAGGAGGCTAGGATGGAGTTTGCTTTCACGCCCGAGCAACTCGAGTTCCGCCGGAGCGTGGCCGCGTTCTGCGAGCGCGAGATCGTCCCGATCGCGGGCGAGTGCGACGCGCGCGGCAAGTTCCCGCTCCACCTCTTCAAGACGCTCGGCCGGCTCGGCTGGCTCGGCGTGAAGTTCCCGACGGAGTGGGGCGGCGCGGGCCAGGGCAGCGTGACCTACGCGATCCTCGCCGAGGAGCTGGGCCGCGCCTCGGCGGGCATCGCGCTCGGCTTCTACGTCCACGTGGCGCTCGCGCTGACCGCGATCAGCGTCTTCGGTACCCATGCCCAGAAGGAGCGCTATCTCCGCCCCGGGATCGCCGGCGAGAAGATCGGCGCGTGGTCCTTCGCCGAGCCGGGCGCCGGCTCCGACCCGGGCTCGATCACCTGCCGCGCGGAGAAAACGGCCACGGGCTATCGGATCAGCGGGACCAAGATGTTCACGACGAACGGCCCGTTCGCCGACTTCGTCGTGCTCACCGCCTCGACGGCGCCGGGCCAGGGTGTCAGGGGGCTCTCGCTCTTCCTCGTGGATCGCGGGTTGGCCGGCTTCACGGTGGGCCGCAGGATCGAGACGATGGGGATGCGCGCCTCCCAGACGGCCGAGCTCTCCTTCGACGGCTGCGAGGTGTCCGCCGACGCGCTCCTGGGCGAGGAGAACCGCGGCGCCATGACCGCGATGCAGACGCTGACGGCCGGCCGGATCACCGCGGCCGCGTACGCCGTGGGCACGGGCCGGGCGGCGCTGGAGGCGACGCTCGCGTACGTGAAGCAGCGCCAGCAGTTCGGTCAGCCCATCGGAAAGTTCCAGGGCGTCCAGTGGATGCTCGCCGACATGGCGACGGCGCTCGAAGCCGCCCGGCTCCTCACTTACCAGGCCGCCTGGCTCGCCGACGCTGGGCTCCCCCATATAAAGGAAGCGTCCATGGCCAAGCTCTTCGCCACCGAGACGGCCACGCGCCTCGCGAACGACGCGCTCCAGCTCCACGGGGGCTACGGCTACGTCCTGGAGTCGCCGATCCAGCGGCTCTACCGAGACGTGAAGCTCTTCGAGATCGGCGAGGGCACCTCGCAGATCCACCGGAACATCATCGCCCGCCAGCTCGGGCTCTGAGGAGCGAACCATGCAGACCGTGATCGTCGAGCGCAGCGACGGCGTGGCCACCGTGCGCCTGAACCGCCCGGAGAAGATGAACGCGCTGAACATGGCGCTAATCAGCGAGTTGACGGGAACGTTCCGGGAGCTCCAGAGAGACGACAGCGTGCGCGCGGTCGTCCTCACCGGCAACGGCCCCGCCTTCTCGGCGGGCGGCGACTTCGAGGCCATCCATGCGCTCGCGCAGGCCCCGCCTGTCGAGAGCCGGCGGGCGCTGCTGGACGGCCTCGAGGTGCTGAAGGCGCTCTGGGCCCTCGAGCGGCCCACCGTGGCGCTCGTCAACGGCGCAGCGGTCGGCGGCGGCCTCTCGCTTGCGCTCACCTGCGATTTCGTGCTGGCCGTGGAGACGGCCACGCTCTCGTTTCCGTTCGTGCGCCTCGGGATCGTCCCCGACCTCGGCGCGCTCTACACCGTGCCCCGCTTGGTCGGCGTCAGGCGCGCGAAGGAGCTGCTGATGAGCGGCCGCGCGTTCACCGCGCGCGAGGCCGCGGACATCGGACTGATCACGCGCGCCGTCGCGAAGGACGCGCTCGAGAGCGAGGGCGCGGCGCTCGCGCGCGAGTTGGCTCAGGGCGCCACGCGGGCGCTCGGCGCGACGAAGACCCTCCTCCAGCGAGGGCTCGATCTCGATTTCGAGCAGTTCCTCGAGCTGGAGGCGCACGCCCAGTCGTTGCTCTGGCACACGGCCGATCACCGCGAGGGCGTCGCCGCGTTCCGCGAGCGCCGGGCTCCGCGGTTCATCGGAAGGTAGTCAGGCGGCGGTGCCGACCAGCGCCCGCATCGTCGGCGTCGGCCACACGAGCCTCGCCCCTCGACTGAACCGCTCGGCGTGGGCGCTGCAGGCGGAGGCCGTGCGCGCGGCCGTGGCAGATGCGGGGCTCAGGCCGCAGGACGTGGATGGCCTGATCACGGAACCCGGATACTCACAGGGGGTCATCGAAGGCATCACGCCGCACTTCTTGCGCCTCGGCGCGATGCTCGGGCTGAATCCCCGCTACACGTCTTCGGAGGTTCTCGGTGGGGCGAGCTGCGTGGCCATGGTGCAGCGCGCCGCGATGGCCGTCGCCGCCGGCCTCTGCAACGTGTGCGTGTGCGTGTTCGGCGACGCGCCCTCCATGGCCCGGGGAACCTGGAGCTACGGCCGCGGCGACGGCTCCGCCTTTGGACTGTTCGGCGCGGCGGGACTGCACGCGCTCGCGGCGCGCCGTCACATGGCCGTCTACGGTACCCGGCCGGAGCACCTCGGGGAAGTCGCTGTAACCTTCCGGCAACACGCCGGCCTCACGCCGCACGCGCAGCAGCGGGCTCCCCTCCCGCTCGGCGAATACCTGGAATCGCCGTATCTCGTCGAGCCATTGCGCGTGCTCGACTGCTGCCTGATCTCCGACGGCGCCGGCGCTGTCGTCGTCACGTCTGCCGAGCGAGCGCGTGACCTGTCCCGCGGAGGGATCCGGATCGCCGGGTTCGGACAGGCGCACAACTTGACGGGCCTCGCCGGCGCCGACTACCTGACCACGCTGCCGGCGCGGGAGTCGGGCCCGATCGCGTTCGGAATGGCCGGCATCACGCACGACGACGTGGACATCGCTCAGCTCTACGACTGCTTCACGATCGTCGTGCTCATGCAGCTCGAGGACTACGGCTTCTGCGCGAAGGGCGCCGCGGGCGCGTTCGTCGCCGACGGCCACCTCCGCCTCGGCGGGCGTTTGCCCACCAACACTGCCGGCGGCCTGCTGTCCGAAGGGTTTGGAGGCGGGATGTTCCATGTCATCGAGGCGGTCCGCCAGCTGCGCGGCGAGTGCGGCGCGAGACAGGTCGAGGAGGCCGAGGTCGCCCTGGTGAGCGGCCACGGTCTCGGGATGAACACGCACGCGACTGTGATCCTGTGCCGGGACTGATGGCGGACACACCTCGCCCCGCTCCGGTCCCCGATGCCGTCACCGCGCCCTTCTGGGAAGGCTGCGCGCAGGGCGAGCTTCGCGTCCAGGAATGCCGGGCCTGCCGGTTCCGGTGGCTCCCGGGATCGGTGGTGTGCCCGCACTGCTGGAGCGATGCGGTCACGTGGGTGGCGTCCGCTGGCGAAGGCACGGTGGTCACCTTTGCCGTCTATCACCGCAGCTACCACCCCGCGTTCCAGCCGTTGGTGCCCTACGTGGTCGCTGTGGTAGAACTCGCGGAGGGGCCGCGTCTGGTGAGCAACGTCGTTGGCGTCGCGCCGGAGCGCGTGCGCGTGGGCATGCCCGTGCGCGTCGAGTTCCAGTCGGCCGGCGACATCGCGCTGCCGGTGTTCCGGCCTGTCGGAGAAGGAGACTAGAGGATGAGCGTCCGCTTCGAGACCCGTGGCCACATCGCGATCGTCACGATCGATCGCCCCGAGGTCCGCAATGCCATCGACCCGGCGACCGGCGAGGCGCTGGCCGACGCGTGGCGACAGCTGCGCGACCGTGCCGATCTGCGGGTCGCTGTGCTCACCGGCGCCGGGAGCGACGCATTCTGCGCCGGCGCGGACTTGAGAAGCGTCGGCGAGTTCTACCGCTCGCTGACCTCGGCGGAGCGTCTGGCGCGCGGCGAGAGGGAGCCGGGGCTCGGCGGCCTCACCCGCAACCTCGACGTCTGGAAACCGATCATCGCAGCCGTCAACGGCTACTGCCTCGCCGGGGGGTTCGAGCTGGCGCTTGCGTGCGACATCCGGATTGCGTCGGACACCGCCACCTTCGGCCTGCCCGAGGTGAGCCTGGGCATCATGCCGGGCGCCGGCGGAACGCAGCGCCTCGCTCGCGTGGCCCCTCTCGGCTGGGCGCTCGAGATGATTCTGACCGGCGAACGGATCACGGCAGCCGAGGCCTGGCGGCTCGGCATCGTGAACCGCGTCGTACCCCCCGCCGACCTGCTCGACGCCGCGGTAACGCTGGCCGAGCGTATCTGCCGGAACGGTCCCCTGGCGGTGCAGGCGGCGAAACAGGCGGTCTACCGCGGCCTCCACCTGCCAATGGACGAGGCGTTGCGGCTCGAACAGCTTCTCGCCGAGCCGGTGCGTCAGAGCGAAGACGCTCAGGAAGGGCCGCGCGCGTTCTTTCAAAAACGCACGCCGGTCTTCAAAGGCCGATAATAGCCGTATGGGAACCGCGCACCGAAAAGTCCGCGAGCGTCGCGCCAGGAAGTCGGCCATCCAAGCGGCAGCCGTCCGCGTCTTCGCCGAGAAGGGCTTCTCGCGCGCGACGATGGAGGACATCGCGCGGCAGGCCGAGGTCTCGGTCGGGACGATTTACCTCTACTACCGCTCCAAGGAAGACCTCTACGTGTCGCTGCTCTTCGAGAGCATGCAGCGCATGAGCGAGGCGATCGAGAAGATCATGGCTTCGGGGTTCTCCCCCGACCGCCAACTCAAGCGCGTCTGGGACTACTTCTACGACTACCACGCGCGCCATTCACAGTCGTACCGCGTGCTCGTCTTCCTCCAGCAGCCGGGCCTCACCGCCGGGATCTCGCCGAAGACGCTGCAGGAGATCAACGTCCGCGCGGCGCGGAACTTCTCGCTCGTGAGCCATATCGTGGCGGCAGCGATCGACAAGGGCATCTACCGCCCTCACGAGCCGCGCGAGGTCGTGGACCTCCTCTGGTCGCTCTTCCTCGGCCTCGTGCATCTGTCGGAGACGCGGAAGAACCTCGGCGTGACGATCTCGACCCTCAAAGACCTCCACCGGAAGGCGTTCGCCTGCTTCGAGGAAGGGGTGCGAGCGAAGCGGCCCACGCGCGAGCAGCACGATTGATCCCGGGCTGTCCGTCGCCGGCACCTTTGAGACTCCGCGAGGCGGCGCGGAACCGCGAGTTCACTGAGGAGGACGCGGGCTTGAGGCTCCGCTAGCGGGTCAGTGTCTCCCGCTTTTCTTTTCGGGGTACAGCTCTCAGGCCTTAGGGCACCTTCTTGGGGCCCACTCACAGTGGGCATGTAAGGCGACTTCTGCCTATCGGGTTGACTCCGAAGCACACAACTGGTCGTAGGCAGGCGGGCCCGTGTCGTGCCGCCGAGCCCACCCATGGGATCGTTCGGAGTCAACCCGATAGGCACAAAGGCCGTTATCAGACCGGGCCGGGGCCGGTGGGCATCAGGGGAGCCCCGCGCTGGCCTCGCGACCGATGCGCAGGCACTGTCCCTCGATCTCGTAGAGCTTGCTCGGCGCCCCCCCGGCCCCGCCGCCGCACCCCTTCCGCCCGCTTCGTGACCGCGAGCCCGTGGCGGCGCAGGATGGCCCGGGTCAGAGGGCGATCGCGGTGCTGACGCTCGCCTTCGCCCCGGTGAAGCGAGCAATGCCGGGTGTCAGGCTGGGGCCCGCAGGGGAGGCCGCATTTCGCCCACCCGCATCGCGCGGCGAGGGCGCCGAGGGAACAGCGTTTGTCCGTCCTATGCGCTTCGCCATTCTGAAGTGACGTCAGAGGACGCGGCCCGCGGGCGGCGCTGGCGGCCAGGGGCAGGCGCGGAAGAATCCCTGTGCAGGACGTCGTGCAGCAGTCTCGGCGAGCGGGATTTGCCGGTCTTGATATTGGCCAAGTGCCCGGAACACGGCGTTGGAGTGGGCCCGTGCGTAAAACGGCGCCAGTTCTTCGTCCAAACCTGGCGCGCGGGCCCTTCAGTACGCCCGCCGGCGCCACCAACCCTAGTTGTGAGGCCATCACGTCGAATCTGAACTCGAATGGCCTGTTTGCCGGCAAGTGGTTGCGGGCCCCGGATTTCAACACGCGACGCGCCAGTGCGCGCTCACGCGGCCCGGGCTATGCCCCGGATCTCGAAGGTCAGCGTTTGTGTCAACGATGGTGGTGGCCCCAACGGGATTTGCAGCCTAGTGGGCCAGAGCCTCCGCTTCCCTTTGCAGGGTACAACCTTCAGGTCGTAGGGGCCCCGACCGTTCGACAGGTGAGCGCCCCATGCTGGCCTCGATCGGGCGCAAGCGACTAACGCCCGCTAAGCGTCACCTTCGAGGGGCGGTTTGGATCGTTACCTTCAGGGCGCACGCCAGGTGGGCAACGCCGCCCGATAGATGGGGCACGTTGACGGACTTCTCCTTTTCCTCGATCTTATGGGAGCAGTAGACGCAGACCGCGACGTTGGGCATCATGTCGCACCTCCGTGTGCCGTCTTCTCCCCTATTCGATGCTGCCGGGAAGCGGCACCGTCTGTACCTAGGGGCTCCTGTCTTCGACTCGCGCCTCGATCCTGTCAAACAGTCCCATTTCCTCGGGCGTTGGACAGGGGCGTCTTTCTATCGGGCTAGCCCTCCCGCTCAGCGGTCACACGCATCCACTTCTGACCGAGAGGATCCATGAGCTTCTATACGTTCCCGAGACTGTCGAGCGCATACAAGGCAGTGATCACCGTCCCCTGTGCAATGGGAAGGGCGACCGGGGCGATCTGAATAAACGTGCCATCAACCATGGATGCCTCCGTAAGCTTCCCCTCTTGGTACACGTTTATCGTGCCCGTCGATGCTCCGCACATCTGCGGGTGTTGAATCCCATCCGCCTTCTTGGCTTTCGGCTGTACGGCCCCTCGGGGCTGGTTCAGGCGCTGTCTCCTTTCGCGCCGCGTGACAGTCCGCAATGAAGGTTTCCACGGCGTCCGTCGTCAGCACCTTTGGGACTCCGCGAGGCGCTCCGGAACCGATGGTTCGCCGCTGAGTTCACCCGGGGTGCCCTGCATCACCGTGCCCCGATTGTCGCGAACGGGTGGCCCTGCGTCGGGGTCTTCGCCGGGCGCGTCGATCAGGACTTGCGCGACGTCTGAGAAAAGAACGTGCTCAGCAACGGGCGAAGCTCCTTATTGCCGCACCGGGGGCATGCGACCTTCGCCTTGTTGTGCTCGCTGATTGAGAGGGTGACTCGTACGTCACGCTTGCACTTGTCACAGTAGTACTCGTAGACAGGCATGGCTGGCCCTCCCGTGGCTCCGAACCCCATTTGATAGTCCGACGACCTGTTCTGGACTGGCAACGCTACAGCACCTTGCATGCCACTGCTAGCCGCACTGCGCCATCGGAACGCTGGCGGCCCATTGCTCGCCCTCCTCGTCGCTGCTGCTGCAGCGGATGCGGTGATTGAGTGATAGGCTGCAAGGCACTCAGGGGCAGTGTTGCCTGGGCGGTCCGGCGTGGGAAGCAAGTGCGGACCGGACAGGAGGATCCCC
>JAUSJX010000084.1 GCA_030647435.1 Candidatus Rokuibacteriota bacterium | reverse complement strand
TCATCCGCAAGCATCGGGTTGACGACGCGACGTTCAAGGCGCTCCGGACACGGCTCGGCGATGACGGACTCATCCAGCTCACGGGGGCGATCGGCTATTACAGCATGCTGTCGATGACGGTGAACGCCTGCGAGCTGGAAGCCGGCAAGGGCGCCGAGGTCCTGCAATGATCGTCGACGCGCAGGTCCACATCTGGGGGAGCGGCAAGCCGACGAATCCGAATCACCGGCAGGTCCCGAGCTTCACCAAGGACGAGCTGTTGAAGGAGATGGACGAGGCCGGCGTCGATGCCGCGGTGATCCATCCGCCGTCGTCCTGGGATCCCAATGCCAATGAGCTCGCCGTCGAGGCGGCGCGCCAGCATCCCAAGCGGCTCGCGATCCTCGGGAACTTCCCCCTCGACCGCCCTGAGAGCCGGTCCTTGATCGACGGCTGGAAGCAACGGCCGGGGATGCTCGGCCTGCGGTTCACGTTCCTGCAGCCGCACCAGAAATCCTGGCCGACGGACGGAACGATGGACCGGCTGTGGCCGGCCGCCGAGCGCGCCGGGCTGCCCATCGCGCTCCTCGCGGCGAGCTTCATGCCGCTCGTCGGCCAGATCGCGGAGCGACATCCGCGACTTAAGCTGATCATCGATCACCTCGGCAGGCCGTCGGGCAGCAAGGACGACGCGGCCTGGGCCTCGCTTCCGGACATGCTGGCGCTGGCCAAGCATCCGAACGTCGCGATCAAGGCCACGGGGGCGCCGAGCTACTCGAGCGAGCCCTATCCCTATCGCAATGTCCACGGCCACCTCCGCCGGATCTACGATGCCTTCGGGCCCGAGCGGATGTTCTGGGGCACCGACATCACGCGCATGCCGTGCTCGTGGCGGCAGTGCGTGACCATGTTCACGGAGGAGCTGCCGTGGCTGTCGGGCCGCGACAAGGAGCTCGTCATGGGACGGGCCGTCTGCGTGTGGCTCGACTGGAGGAGATGAGAATGGACATGCAGGCCGCGGTGTTCCGGAAGGTGAACCAGCCCCTGACCATCGAGTCGGTGCAGATCGACAAGCCCTGGGGTCGCGAGGTCCTCGTCCGCACGGCGGCCACGGGGGTGTGTCACAGCGACCTCCACGTCGTCGATGGCTTCGGACGGTTCCCCGTGGATCGACCCATCGTCCTGGGTCACGAAGGCGCGGGCGTCGTGGAGGCGGTGGGCGCCGACGTGACCACGGTACAACCCGGGGATCACGTGGTGGCCTGTCTCTCCGGCTTCTGCGGGAGCTGCGCGCAGTGCCTCGGCGGCCATCCGAACCTCTGCGTGGGCGGCGTCGTCACCCGCGCGGAGTCGGCGGCGCCGCGGCTCTCGCAGCAGGGCCGACCGCTACGACAATTCATCGGCATCTCGAGCTACGCCGAGCGAATGCTGCTCCACGAGAACTCGATCGTGAAGATCGACCCCGACCTGCCCCTCGACCGGGCTGCCCTCGTGGGGTGCGGCGTCCTCACCGGCGTGGGAGCCGCGCTTCGAACCTCGGGGCTCGAGGCCGGGCAGACCGTGGCCGTGTTCGGCTGTGGCGGCGTGGGGCTGGCGATCGTCCAAGGCGCCCGCATCGGCGGCGCGAGCCAGATCATCGGCATCGACGTGTTCGATTCGAAGCTGGAGATGGCGAAGAGGGTGGGCGCCACGCACGTCGTGAACAGCGCCAACGACGATCCCGTCAAGGCGGTCCGCGCACTTACGGGCGGGGCGGGGGTCGATCACGCCTTCGAGGCCGTGGGAAACTCGAAGCTCGTGCGGCAGGCCATCGAGAGCCTCGCCATCAGGGGCACGGCGACGATCGTCGGCGTTCTGCCCCCGGACGCGATGATCGAGTTCCCGTGGATGGCCATCCGGCCTGAATGCCGCGTGCAGACCTCTCGCATGGGCTCGAACCGATTCCGCGTCGACATTCCGCGCTACCTCGAGTTCTATCGCCAGGGGCGGCTCCTGCTCGACGAGATGGTTTCCCGTCGGGGACGGCTCGGCGACATCAACGAGGCCTTCCGGGCGATGAAGGCCGGGGAAGTCGCGCGGACCGTGCTGACCTTCGACTGATGAGCCGCTCGGGTCGGAAGAATAAAGGATGAAGCAGATCCTGTTCGATCGCTACGGGTCGCCGGAAGAGGTGGCGCGCTGCGCGGAGGTGCCGGATGTCGGCGTGCCCGGCGCGGGCGAGGTGGTCTTCGACGTCCTCGCCTTCCCGATCAACTCAGCCGACGTCTCGTTCTGCCGGGGCACCTACCGTCTCAAGCCGCCCCTGCCCGCCACTCCGGGGGCCGAGTGCATCGGCCGCGTCACGGCGGTGGGCGCCGGCGTGTCGCACGTCAAGCCGGGCGACCTGGTCATCAACCTGCAGCGCGAGAACTGGACCCAGAAGCGGCGCGTGAAAGGCGAGGACGTCATTCCCGTGCCCTCCCGCATGGACGTGCGGCAGGCGGCCATACTGCGCATCAACCCGCCCACGGCGCTCCTGCTCCTCACCGACATCGTCAAGCTGAAGCCGGGTGACTGGGTGATCCAGAACGTCGCCGACGCAGGGCCGTGGGGCACCTACTCATTCCCCCGGCTCGCGCGCGCGGCGTGAAGACCATGAACGTCGTGCGGCGCGACTCGCTCTTCGCCGAGCTCCGAGCGCTGGGTGCCGACGGGTGCGCCGTCGACGGTCCCGAGCTCGCCGAGACGGTGAAGGCGCAGACGGGCGGCGCCCCGGTCCGGCTCGGCCTCGACGCGGTCTCCGGCCGGGCGACGGCGCGGCTGTCGGCGTGTCTCGCCGAGGGTGGTGTCGTGTGCAACTACGGCTCGATGAGCATCCCGGCTCGCACACGACTGAGAACTTCTCACCGTGGCGTGCCTGTCCTTCGTCTGCACCGTTGGGACTACACGAGGCTCTCCGGAACCGATAGTTCGCCGCTGAGTTCACCCCGGGTGCCCGGCATCACCGTGCCCCGATTGTCGCGAACGGGTGGCCCTGCGTCGGCGTCTTCGCCGGGCGTGTCAATCAGGACTTGCGGGACGTCTGAGAAAAGAACGTGCTCAGCAACGGGCGAAGCGCCGTATTGCCGCACCGGGGGCATGCGACCTTCGCCTTGTTGTGCTCGCTGATTGAGAGGGTGACTCGTACGTCACGCTTGCACTTGTCACAGTGGTACTCGTAGACAGGCATGGCTGGCCCTCCCGTGGCTCCGAACTCGATGGATAATCCGACGACCTGTTCTGGACTGGCAACGCTACAGCACCTTGCATGCCACTGCTAGCCGCACTGCGCCATCGGAAGGCCGGCGGCCCATTGCTCGCCCTCCTCGTCGCTGCTGCTGCAGCGGATGCGGTGATTGAGTGATAGGCTGCAAGGCACTCAGGGGCAGTGTTGCCTGGGCGGTCCGGCGTGGGAAGCAAGTGCGGACCGGACAGGAGGATCCCC